>JBDIBE010000061.1:0-12429 GCA_039812785.1 Thermoanaerobaculia bacterium
CCCGGCGGCGCGCGACGGCGGAGCTGCGCCTCGGCGAGACGGCCGAGGCGCTCCGCGAGCTCGGCGGCGGGACGGCGCGCTGCGCCTTCCTCCCCGACCGGGGCCTCTCGCGGGCGGGCGGGGCGCTCGCGGAGGCCCTGGAGCGGGCGCTCCTCGAGGCGCTCCCCGACCTCGTCTTCGTCCCCTCGCCCGTCGAGGTCCACCCGGACCACCGCGCCGTGGCGGAGGCGTTCCTCGGCCTCTTCTCGGGCGACGCCGGCCGGCGGCTCGCGGCGGCGCTCCCGGAGGGGGCGCGGGCCGCGTTCTTCGAGGTCTCTCAGCCGTTCCGGCCGAACGCCCTCGTCGACGTCTCGTCCACGCTCGCGCGGAAGGAGGAGGCGGTCGCCGCCTTCGTCTCCCAGCTCGGCGGGCACGACTACGCCGCGTTCGCGCGCGGCCTCGGACAGTACCGGCGTCTCAGCCTTCCCCGGAGCGTCGCCTCCGCCGAGAGCTTCTTCGTCGTGGCCCTGCGCGACCTCCCGGGCCTCGACCCGGGGCGCCTCGCGCGCGCGATCGGGCCGACGCTCTCCCCGGGAGAGCTGTTCGAGGGCGGGGCGAGCCCGGCCGCCGCGCCGCGCGCCGGGACGTCCTTACCCCTGCCGGCCGCCGGGGGCGCTCCCGTCGTCAGCGTCGTCGTCCGGACGAAAGACCGGCCCGCGCTCCTCGCCGAGGCGCTCGCGAGCGTCGCGGCGGAGACGGGCGTGCCTCTCGAGGTCGTCGTCGTCAACGACGGCGGCGCCGATGTCTCGGAGGTCCTCGCCCGCTTTCCCTCGCTCCCGCTCCGGCTCGTCGACCTCCGTCCCGGCCGGGGACGCGCGGCCGCGGCGAACGCCGGCGTCGAGGCGGCCGCCGGGCGCTTCGTCCACTTCCTCGACGACGACGACCTCCTCCTCCCCGGCGGGCTTCCCGCCCTCGCGGCCGCGTCCGACGGGACGGAGGTCGTCTACGGGCGCGTCGAGGCGTTCCGCTGGAGCGGGACGGGAGAAGGCCGCCTCCGGACGCCGTTCCGCACCTTCGCCGACCCGTTCGACGAGGAGGCGCTCCTCCTCGAGAACTTCATCCCGATGAACGCGCCGCTCGTTCCGCGGGAGGCGCTCCTTTCGGCGGGCGGGCTCGACGGGTCTCTCGAGAGGTTCGAGGACTGGGACCTCTTCCTCCGCCTCTCCCGCACGCGCCGGTTCCGCCTCGTCGACGTCCCGGTCGCCGAGTACCGGGTCTTCCCGGAGCACTTCGTCGACGACCCCGCGGCGGCCGCGACGCAGGAGCCGCACCGGGTCGCCGTCCTCCGCAAGCACGCCGGCCTCTACGGGCCGGAGGCGCTCTCGCGGCTCCTCCTCCACGTGAAGAAGGATTTCCTCCCGCGCGAGGTCCGCCGCGAGGCGGAGGGGCTCGAGAGGCTCCTCGCGAGGACGGTCGAGGAGTCGGCCGCCTCTCGCGAGCGCTTCGCCGTGGAGCGCGCCGCGGAGGAGCGCCGGGCCGCCGCGGAGGCGCTCGCCCGGCGCGCCTCGGTCGTCGTCGTCAACTACAACGGCCGGCACCACCTCGAGAAGTGCCTCCCCGCGCTCGCCCGCTCCTCTCCGCCTCCGGGCGAGGTCCTCCTCGTCGACAACGGCTCGGCGGACGACTCGGTCGCGTGGGCGCGGGCGCACCACCCCGGGGTGAAGGTCCTCCCGATGGGAGCGAACCTCGGCTTCGGCGAGGCGAACCGGCGCGGCGCCCTCGAGGCGCGCGGCGACCTGCTCGTCCTCCTCAACTCGGACACCGAGGTCGAGGAGGGGTGGCTCGCGCCGCTCCTCGCGCCGCTCGCCGAGGACCCCGGGATCGGCGCGACCTGCTCGACGCTCCTCCTCCTCGACACGCCGGAGCTCCTCAACGGCCTCGGCGGAGGGATGTCGCGCCTCGCCTACGCGTTCGACCACGCCTACCGCTTCCCGTACGCGCCGTGGAGCGAGGAGAGCGGCGCGCCGCGGCGCCACGACGTCCTCTTCCCGACGGCGGCCTCGATGGCGATGCGCCGGACCGACTTCTTCGACGTCGGCGGGTTCGACCCGGCCTTCTTCATGTACCACGAGGACGTCGACCTCGGCTGGCGCCTCTGGCTCCTCGGGCGGCGCGTCGTCGTCTGCCGCGACTCCGTCGTACGGCACGCCTTCGGCGGGACGTCGCGCGTCGAGAAGGGGCTCGACTGGCGCCTCAAGCTCGGCGTCCGGCACGCCGTCCGCTCGATCCTCAAGAACGTCGAGCCCTTCGAGGCCGCGAGCGTCCTCCGCTGGCACGCCGTCCTCCTCGCCCGCGCGGGGGCCTGGCGGCTCCTCGCGCACGCCGCCGCGTGGAACCTCGCGCACCTCCCCTCGACGCTGCGCGAGAGGCGGTCGATTCGCCGCCGCGCGGTCCTCGGCACGAAGGACCTTCGCGCGCGAGGGCTCGTCCTGCGCGCCCTCCAGCCCCCGCCGCCCCCCGAGCCGCCCCGCTTCCGCGGCGGGGCGTGCGACGGCTGGGCCGTCTCCCCGGAGCTCCTTCCCGGCGAGTTCTCCGGCGAGAGCCGGCTCGGCTGGGGGTGGTACGGGCGGGAGGACGACGGCGGCGGGCCGTTCCGCTGGACGATCGGCTCGGCCCGCTTCGGGATGCGCGTCCCGCCACGGGCTCGCGGCCTCCTCCGGCTCGAGGTGAAGTCGAACCTCGCCGCGCCGCGCGGCGAGATGCGCCTCCGGGTGAACGGCCGCGCCGCGGCGCTCCCGGTCGACGGGGAGTCGTGGCACGAGGTGGAGGCTCCCGCCGAGGCCGGCCCGGACGGCCTCCTCGACGTCGTCCTCGAGTCCCCCTCGGGCGTGCCGGACGAGGCGGCGGGGAACTGGGACTTCCGGAGGCTCGGCGCGGCGGTCCGACGGGCCCGCTTCGTGCCGGAGGCGCCGGAGACACGGCGCGCGCCGGAGACGGTCTCCGTCGTCATCCCGACCTACAACCGGAAGGACGTCCTCGAGGAGACGGTCCGCGCCCTCTCGCGTCAGGCGGCCCCGCCGCTCGAGGTCATCGTCGTCGACGACGGCTCGACGGACGGGACGACCGAGCTCCTCGAGCGGCTCCGGGACGAGCTCCGCGAGAAGATCGAGCTCGTCCCCGTGAGGCAGCAGAACCTGAAACAGGGCCGCGCCCGCAACAACGGCGTCTCCCGCGCGCGCGGCGACCTCGTCCTCTTCCTCGGGGACGACACGGTCCCCGAGCCGGCCTGCGTCGCCGAGCACCTCGCGGCCCACGCGGAGCGCCCCGGCCCGTGCTGCGTCATCGGCTTCACCGGCTGGTACCGCGAGAAGATGCGCGTCACGCCGTTCCTCGACTTCGCGAACGGGCACGGGCCGCAGTTCTCGTTCGACCTCCTCCGCGACGGCCAGGAGGTCCCGTTCACGACGCTCTACACCTCGAACGTCTCGATCCCGCGGGCGGCGCTCGGGAACGAGCCGTTCGACCACCGTTTCACGTCGTACGGCTGGGAGGACTGCGAGCTCGGGTGGCGCCTGTCGAAGATGGGGCTCCCGATCGTCTACCGGAAGGCGGCCGCGACGCGGCACGTCCACCCGCAGACGATGTCGCAGTTCGTCGCCCGGATGGCCCACGTCGGGAAGGCGGTCGACGTCCTCTACGAGATCCACCCGGAGCTCGACGGGAGCCCGTGGCTCCCGCCGCGGCGGCCGCGGCAGCGCCACAGGGCCTTCTCCTTCGCCTACAGGGCCCTCGCGGCGGGGGCGTCTCTGCTCGACCGGGCCGGGATCGCCCTTCCGCTCCGCGTCTACCACTCCGTCGTGGCGTGGGCGTTCCACTCCTCGAGGCTGCAGGGGCGCTGAGAGCGGGCGGCCGCCGCGAGGCGTCCCGTGTCGAGGACGGAACGGGGGCGGCAGGAGGATTGCAGCTCCCGTCGCGGGGCCGCCGGTTGGCTCCGGCAGACCCGCCGGTGACCCCTTTGGAGGCCACGATGTCCGCTCAGCCCGACTCCCTCCTCCCGACCCGCCTCCCGAAGCGCCGCGGGGCCTTCGCCGTGCAGGCTGCCACCCTCGCCGCGGGCCTCCTCCTCCTCTCCTTCCCGGTCGACGCGGGCGATCGCCATGGCGGCGGCGGCGGCTCGCGGGGCGGCTCCGGCGGCCACTCGATGTCGGGCGGCGGATCGCGGGGCTCCTCCGGCGGCGGCAGCCGGTCCTATTCCTCTTCTCCGTCCCGAAGCAGCTCTTCGGGGGGAAGGTCCTACTCCTCCTCCCCGTCGCGGAGCGGCTCGTCGAGCTCCGCAGCCCCGCGCTCGTACTCCTCGGGCGGATCGCAGGGCTGGCGACCCTCCTCGGGGACGTCCTCGCAGACTCGCAGCACCTGGGGCGACCGGTCGTCCTCCTCGACCCCCTCGGGCAGCCGGGGGATCTACGGAGGCGGCCGGACGGTCTCGGCCACCGGCACTCGCGGGCCCGGCGGGGGCAACCCCGGCGCCCCGCCTCCCGGCGGCGGAGGGGGAGGCGGCCATCACCCCGGCGGGCACCCGCCCGGCGGCTACCACGGCCACGGCTGGTATTGCCCGCCCACGGTCTGGGTCGGCGGAGGGTACTGGGGCTCGCCGTGGGACTGGTGGTGGGGCTGGGGCCCGTACTGGGGCTGGGGCCCGTACTGGGGCGGCGTCTACGTCGTCCAGGACGTCGACCCGATGCCGGGGCGCTACGCGCGCGTCGACACCGACGTGAGCCCGGAGTCGGCCGAGGTCTACCTCGACGGCACGCTCATCGGGCAGGCCGACGACTTCGACGGCTTCCCCGACTACCTCTATCTCGAGCCCGGCAAGTACGTCCTCGAGTTCCGGCATCCGTTCTACGAGACCGTCCGCAAGGAGCTCGAGGTCCAGGCCGGCCAGGCGATCTCGATGAACGACGACATGAAGCTCCTCCCGGGGAAGAAGAAGCTCGAGGTGGTCGACCCCGAGGACAAGGGGACGCCCCTCGGCCGGGTCTTCGGCAGCCCTCGGGACCGAAAGGACGCGGCCACGGACGACCGGACGGGCCGGTTCGACGTCGTGCCGGGGGGCGAAGCCCCAGGGGACGACCTCGGCGCCCTCCCGTCGCCTCCGCCGCCCGCGGGAGGCGTCGGCGACGTCGCCCCCGCCGAGCGAGGCCGTTTCCGGTTCGAAGTGGAGCCCGACGACGCGGCTGTCTACCTCGACGACCGTTACATCGGCACGGGCGAAGAGCTCGCAGGCCTCCGGCGCGGCTTCCCGGTCGTTCCCGGAAAGCACACGATCACCGTCGTCCGTCCCGGCTGGGGCTCGCGGACGATCGAGGTCGAGGCGAAGCCGGGGACGGCGATCGACGTCGTGATCGAGCTCGAGAAGTAGCCTTTCCCGGGTCCCCGACGGGCGGGGCGCGTCTTCTCTCCGCGCGCCCCGCCCTTTTTCCGTCCCTGCGCGGCGTCAGCCGGCGCGGAGCGAAAGGGCGAAGGCCTCCGCCGCGAGGCGGGGGTTCCGACGCGAGTCGGGGAGGTCCGCCGCCTCCCGGAGCGCCGCGGAGGCGGCGTCGAGGAGGACGTCGTTCCCGGCCTTCGCGAGGAGCGCGAGGTCGCGGTACCGCTCGGCGTGGAGGACCGTCTTGCCGGCGGGGTCGGTCCCGGCGGCCACGGCGTCGCGGAGGATCCGGGCGAGGAGCGCGAAGTTCTCCGCCGTCGCGGCGGCGTCCTCGGCGGCGAGCCTCCCGGCGAGGACGAGAGCCCAGCCGGTCGAGCCCGAGAGGAGGAGGCCGGAGGCCGCCTCGAGGAGCGCGTCGCGCGTGGCGCGCGCCTCGTCGAGGTCGAGCTCGAGCGCTTCCTCGGGCCCGGCGGGGCGGAACGCCGCACGGGCGGCCGCCTCCTCGGCGGAGAGCCCCCGGGCCGTGAGGGCGGCGACGATCTCGGGGCGCGGCGGCGAGGGGAGCCGCCGGAGGACGAGGCGCGAGAGGATCGTCGGCGGCAGGAGGCGCGGCCGCGCCGCCGTCAGGACGAATCGGGCGCGCGAGGGGGGCTCCTCGAGGACCTTCAGGAGCGCGCTGAAGGCGGCGGGCTCGGTCCGGTCGACGTCGAGGAGGAGGATCGCCCGGCGGGCCCCCTCGTACGGGAGGCGCGAGGCGTCGGAGGCGATCGCGCGGACGAGCGCCGTGGGGATCGTCGTCTCCTTCGAGCCGGACGACTCCTCAAAGGGGGGCGTGTTCGCGCGGCGGGCCGACTCCGGCGCCGCGACGAGGAGGTCCGGGTGCTCGCGCCGCGCCACGCGGCGGCAGTCGGAGCAGGACGACGTCCGGTCGCCGGTCCGGCAGAGGAGCGCCGCGGCGACGTCGAGCGCCTCCGCCTCGAGGCGCTTCGAACCACGCCCCGTCAGGAGCTGGACCGGGACGTCGATCATCGCGAGGCGAGGAGCCGGTCGAGGTCCTCGGCGAGGAGCGCGGCGAGCTCCGAGACGGGGCGCGTCCCGTCGAGGACGAGGAAGCGGGCGCTCTCGCGCCGCGCGCGGTCGAGGTAGGCGGCGCGGACGCGGCGGTGGAAGGCGAGCGCCTCGCGCTCGATCCGGTCCTTCCCTCCGCGGGAGGCCGCGACCCGGGCGAGCCCCGTCTCCGCGGGGCAGTCGAAGAGGTAGGTGCGGTCGGGCTCGCGGCCGCAGAAGCGGGCGTGGAGGAGGTCGACGAGCTCCTCGCCGAGCCGCCGCCCCGCCCCCTGGTAGGCCCGCGAGGCGTCGGTGTAGCGGTCGCAGAGGACGACCGTCCCGGCGGCGAGGGCAGGCTCGATCGACTCCGTCAGGTGCTGGCGCCGGTCGGCGAACATGAGCAGGAGCTCGGCGCGCGGGTCGACCGAGCCGGAGTGGAGGAGGATCCTCCGCAGGCGCGCCCCGGTCGGCGTCCCGCCCGGCTGGCGGGTGACGAGGAGGGGGACTCCGAGGCGGCGGAGCCGCCGTTCGAGGAGCTTCAGCTGGGTCGTCTTGCCGGAGCCCTCGATCCCCTCGAAGGTGACGAAGAGGCCCTTTTTCCTGCGGGTCGCCACGAGGGCGCGATTCTCGCATGCGCGCGGCGCAGGACTGCCGAACCGGCCGGAGCCCGCTCCGTATACTCATGCGTCTCCCGCCGCGAGAGCCGATCGAGAGAGAGCCGACGTGACCCCCGCGCCGCCCCCTGCCCGCCGGAGGGCCATCGTCCTCGTGGGCGCCCTCGGCGCGCTCATCGCCCTGATGTCGGTCGCCGACATGTTCCTCCCGAAGGCGTGGGACGGCGTCGTCCCCGACGCCTACGCCGCCGAGGGAATCCACGTCCGGGCCGTCGTCGCCGGGGGCCCGGCCGGCGTCGCCGGGATCCGCCCGGGCGACGCCCTCCTCGGGATCGGCCGGAGGATGCTGAAGAGCCCCGCCGAGGCGGCGACCGAGCTCGGGCGGCACCGCGCGGGAGACACCGTTCCCTACCTCGTCCGGCGCGGCGAGCAGGTCCTCGAGCTCCGGGTCGTCCTCTCGCCCTACCGGCTCGGGTCAGCCTCCTACGTCTACTACGCGCTCCTCGGGGCGCTCTTCTTCGGACTCGGCTTCTTCGTCTACTCGCGGCGCTCGGGGGACCCGGCGGCGGAGGTCTTCTTCCTCCTCTGCGTCCTCTTCATGCTCTTCTTCGTCTGCCGGCTCCGGCCGTCGAGCTACTACTGGATCGACTACTTCGTCCAGGTCGCCGGCACGCTCGCCCTGTTCCTCCTCGGCGCGGTCTTCCTCCACTTCTTCCTCCTCTTCCCGCACCGCAAGGTCTTCCGTTTCGCCGATCCGCGCCCGGGAGAGGAAGGCCCGGCGGGGCCCCTCGTCGTCCTCCAGCGCTTCCTGAACGGCTCGCCCGCCCTCTTCGTCCTCCTCTACACGCTCCCGCCCGCCTTCTACGCGCTCCAGATGGCCGCCCTCCGGAGGAGCGGCGACCGTTCGGCGCTCGTCTACGGCGCGCCCCGGGCGAACTGGATCCTCCTCGCCGACTACCTCGTCCTCGGCCTCCTCGCGCTCGCGCACTCCTGGTGGACGGCGAAGGAGAAGACGACGCGCCGGCCGATCCTCGTCCTCCTCCTCGGCACGCTCGGCGGCATCGTCCCGTTCGTCCTCTTCGCGGTCTACTTCCCGTCGCTCTTCCGCGACGAGCGCTACCTCGCGTGGGGCGTCGTCCCGATGGCTCTCGTCCCCCTCACGTTCGCCTATGCGATCGTGAGGTTCCGCCTCTTCGACGTGCAGCTCATCGTCGGGCGGTCGATCGTCTACGCGATCCTGACGGCGATCGTCACCGGCCTCTACGCGCTCGCCGTCGTGGCGGGGAACGCCCTCGTCTCCTCGCAGGCGCTCTTCTCCTCGCCCCTGTTCGCCTTCGCCTTCGGCCTCGCGGTCGTCCTCCTCTTCGACCCGCTGCGCCGGCGGATGCAGGCCGTCGTCGACCGCCTCTTCTTCCGCGACCGCGCCGACTTCCAGGCGGCGTTCCTCGACATGAGCCGGCAGGTCGTCGCCCAGCTCGACCGGGGCCGGATGCAGCAGCTCCTGACGGAGCGGACGGCCGACCTCCTCCGGCTGACGCGCCTCGACCTCCTCACGCCCCGCCCCGAGGACGGAGCGCTCGCGGACCCGCGGCGTCCCGAGGAAGCGCTCCCCGTCGGCGCGGTGCTCGGCCGGATGCTCGCGGAGAAGGAGGCCCCGGTCTCGCTCCGCGACCTCGAGGCGGGAAGCCTCGACGCCCCCTCGCGGGCCTTCCTGAACGCCCAGCTTGCGCGCGGCGTCCGCCTCCTCGTCCCGGTCGCGACGCGCGGCCGCCTCCTCGGCGTCCTGGCCGCCGGGGCGAAGAAGTCGGAGGAGGAGTTCCACCGCGAGGACCTCGACCACCTCGCGACGATCGCGAACCAGGGGGCGCTCGGCCTGGAGGTCGCGGCCCTCCACGGGCAGCTGACGCGCCGGGCCGAGGTCGAGCGCGACCTCGAGATCGCCCGCGACATCCAGATGAGCCTCTTCCCGCGGGAGCTGCCGCGCGTGCCGGGGATCGAGCTCTATGGCGTCAGCATCCCGGCGAAGGTCGTCGGCGGCGACTTCTACGACTTCCTCCCGGTCGACGGCGACTTCCGGGGGCGCGTCGCGCTCGTCGTCGGCGACGTCTCGGGGAAGTCGATCCCGGCCTCGCTCCTGATGGTCGCCGCCAAGGAGATCGTCTACGCCCGGGCGATGCAGGACCCGGAGCCGTCGACCGTCTTCCGCGAGTCGAACCGGCGGATCTACGAGATCAAGCGCCGGATGTTCGTCTCGCTCGGCTACTTCCTGTTCGACCCCGTCGAGCTCGCCCTCTACTACGCGATCGGCGGGCAGCCCTCGCCGATCATCGTCCGGCGGGGCGAGGCGCTCGAGCTCCCCCCGCCGGTGAGCCGCCTCCCCCTCGGCGCCCTCCGCGACACGACGTACGACGCGAAGACCTTCTGGCTCCGGCGCGGGGACCTCCTCCTCTTCTACACGGACGGACTGAACGAGGCGATGTCGGTGGAGAACGCCTTCTTCGGGGACGAGCGCCTGAAGGCGTCCCTCGTGCGCCATTCCGGCGCTCCCCTCCCGGAGATGGCGGAGGAGATCCTGGAGGACATCCGGCAGTTCACGTTCGGGGCGGAGCAGTCCGACGACGCGACCTTCGTCCTGATGAGGGTCACGGGGGAGAAACCCGGCCGCTCCGGGGCCGTATAGTTTTCCGGGGGGCGCTCCGCCCCCCGAAGGACGAGTCCGTGAAGAGCACGCGCCTCAGGAACAGCCTCCTCGTCGCCGCCGCCGTGGCGGCGCTGGGCGGGGGGACCGCGGTCGCCGTCCTCTCCCGCGGGAGCCGGGAGGTGACGACGAGCTCCTCGGAGGCCTACGAGGCCTACCAGAAGGGGCGCGAGGAGGAGCGGCGCCTCTACAGCAAGGACGCACTCGCCTCCTACGCGAAGGCGCTCGAGCTCGACCCCCATTTCACGATGGCGACCCTCCGCCTCGCCGGGATCGTCGCGGGGCGGGACCGGGAACGGGCGCAGTCGCTCGTCCAGTGCGCGACGAGGAACCACGGGCTGCTCAACCCGCGCGAGGAGCTGACGCTCGCGATCGTCTCGGCCGACGTCCTCGAGAAGGACCCCAAGAAGGTCGGCGCCCTCGTCCGGGACTACGTCCGGCGCTTCCCCGACGACCCGGAAGGGTACTTCCGCCTCGCGGGGGTCCTGATGCGGGAGGGGAACCAGGAGGAGACGCTCGCGACCTACGAGCGGCTCCTCGCCCTCGACCCGAACCAGGCGATCGCCTACAACTACCTCGGCTACTGGTTCATCGGCCGGCGGGACTTCGTGAAGGGGGAGGACTACCTCAAGAGGTACCGGTTCCTCGCCCCGGAGCAGGCGAACCCCTACGACTCGCTCGGGGAGCTCTACGCGAACACGGGGCGCTACGACGAGGCGGAGGAGCACCTGAAGCGGGCGCTCGAGATCAAGCCCGACTTCTTCCAGGCCGTCGGGCATCTCGGGACGCTCGAGATCGGGCGGGGCAACCCGGCCGCCGCCGCGGACTGGTTCCGGCGGGCCGCGGAGATGTCGGAGACCTGGAAGGACAAGCACAACTTCGCCGGCGCGGCGGTGACGGCGCTCCTCGACGCGGGCCGGCCGGAGGAGGCGCTCGAGCTCCTCGACAAGGCCGCGGCCGAGGTCCCGGAGCTCTCCGCGCGCGAGGCGTTCGTCTTCCGGTTCCACCTCGGGCGATCGAGGGCGATCGTCCTCGCCCTCGGGGGGAAGCCCTCGGAGGCCGAGGCCGAGCTCGAGAAGCTCCCTCCGTTCCCCGGCGACCTCGAGGCGAAGGACCGGGAGTACCTCGAGAAGTCCCTCGCCGGCCCGCGAGCCGCCATCGCGGGAGCGAAGGGAGACCTCGCCGCGGCCGTCGCGCTCCTGCGCACGCTCCTCGCCGACGAGAAGGAGAGGGCCGCGGGCGACTTCGGGTACTACCCTGCGACGTTCCGACTCCGCGCCCGGCTCGCCGACGCGCTCGTGACTCTCGGCCGTCCCGACGAGGCGCGCGAGGAGCTGCGCCCCGTCCTCTCCGTGAACCCGCGCTTCGCCCCGGCCCTCGCCGTCCTGACGAGGATCGACGGGCGGGAGCGCTCTCCCGAGGGGGCCGCCGGGCGCTGACATGGCGGTCCGGGACGCCCGCGCCAGCGAGTCGTTCGACCTCCGCAAGAAGGTCCTGCGCCTCGAGACGCTCTACGACGTCTCGCGGGCTCTCAACGTCCTTCGCGAGGAGCAGGCCCTCGTCGACGAGATCGTCTCCCGGAGCGTCGCGCTCCTCGACGCCGAGCGCGGCTTCGGCGTCGTCTTCGAGGAGCACGAGAGCCCGGCCGTCGTCTCGACCGTCGGCCTTCCGGCGTTCGCCGGTGCGCTCGCGGCCGCCTCCGACCCGTTCGTCCTCGACCTCTGCCGGGCCCGCGGCCCGCTCTCGCGGACGGGCGAGACGGTCCTCGGCGCGGCGGCGGAGAGCGTCGCCGGGGCTCCGCTCCTCGTGAGGGACCGCGTGATCGGCGTCGTCGTCGTCCTCGATCGCGAGGCGCGCGGGAGCGCGACGGCGGCCTTCGACGAGGGGGACCGCCGGTTCCTCGAGTCGGTCGCGGCGCTCGCCGCGCCGGCCATCGACGCGCTCCGGCAGCTCCGGGCGCTCGAGGCCGACGTCGACCGGCTTCGCGAGGAGAACCGCTCGCTGAAGGGCTCGCTCGGGATCGACGACCTCCTCGTCGGCGACTCGGCGGGGATGCGGCGGGTGAAGGAGCTCGTCGTCCGGGCGGCGGCCTCGCGCGTCGGGGTCCTGATCCGGGGCGAGAGCGGCACCGGCAAGGAGCTCGTCGCCAAGCTCCTCCACGCGGCCTCGCCGCGGCGGGAGGGGCCGTTCCTCGCCCTCAACTGCGCGGCCGTCCCCGAGACGCTCCTGGAGGCCGAGCTCTTCGGAATCGAGAGGGGCGTGGCGACCGGGGTCGAGGCGCGGCCCGGCAAGTTCGAGCTCGCGCACGGGGGGACGATCTTCCTCGACGAGATCGCCGACGCCCCGCTCGCGATCCAGGCCAAGCTCCTCCGCGTCCTGCAGGAGCGCGAGATCGAACGGCTCGGCGGGAGGCGGCGCGTCCCGGTCGACGTCCGGGTCGTCGCCGCGACGAACGCCGATCTCGAGAGGGCGATCCGCGAGCGGCGCTTCCGCGAGGACCTCTACTACCGGATCCGCGTCGTCGAGGTCCCGCTCCCGCCGCTCCGCGAGAGGCGCGAGGACATCCCGCGCCTCGTCGGACACTTCCTGAGCCGGATCGGAGCGCGCGAGGGGCGGCGGCCGAAGTCGCTGACGCGGGAGGCCGTGGCCCGGCTCCTCGACTACCC
>JBDIBE010000062.1:0-12372 GCA_039812785.1 Thermoanaerobaculia bacterium
AGCGAGCCCGCGGGCGCCCAGCGGCTCACGTCGTGGACCGCCGTGTTCATCAGGGCCGCCTTCAGCTCCGCGGGCGTCCACGAGGGGCGCGCCTTCCTGAGGAGCGTCATGACGCCCGCGACGTGCGGCGAGGACATCGACGTCCCCGAGAGGGTCGCGGCCTGGCTGTCGGGGACGACGCTGATGCCGGAAGTCGTGTAGGCGATCCCCGACTGGGCCGAGGTGATCGACACGCCCGGCGCCGACACGTCGGGCTTGACGCCGGCGGCCCCCGCGCCGCCCCGCGGCCCGCGCGAGGAGAACGCGGCGAGGACGTCGGAGCCCGCGTGGAGCGTGACGCGCACGCCGTCGCCGAGCGCCGTCTTCAGGCGCGCCCCGTCGGCCTGCGACACGAGGACCGTCGGGATCGTGACGGTCGGGTCGGCGCCGCTCATCCCCGTCAGCCCGGCCTGGTTGTTCGCGATGACGACCGCGATCGCCCCGGCCGCCTGCGCCCGTTTCGCCTTCTCGACGAAGTAGCAGCCGCCCCGGTCGACGAGCGCGACCTTCCCCCCGAGCGCGGAGGCGTTCGTGATCGTCGCGCAGCCGTCCGCCGGCTGCGCCAGGACGAGCGTCCCCGTCGTCCCGCCCGCGGGGGGCACCCCGCCGAACTCGGCGGTCCCCGCCTCGACGCTCCCCGCGACCGACGGCGGCGCGAGGACGGCGAGCGACGGAGCCGTCACGCCGGAATCGGCGGAGGCCGCGACGGAGATCGCCCGGTCGGCGGCCGCGGGGCTCCCGGTTACGAAGTATGTGTCGCCGCTGTTGCCGGCCGAGGCGACGACGACGACTCCGGCCTTCGCGGCGTTGTCCGCGGCGCGGGAGCTCGCGTCGTCCGCACGGCCGAACTCCGAGCCGAGCGAGAGGTTCACGACGTCGAGGTGGTCGGAGAGGTCGCCGTCCCGGTTCGGGTCGACGGCCCACTCGAGCGCCTGCGCGACGAGCCCCGTCGAGCCGGTGCAGCCGAAGACGCGGAGGGCGTAGAGGCTCGCCTTCGGCGCGACGCCCGGGCCGACGCGAAGCGAGGAGAAGGGGACGCTCCCGTCGTACGGGCCCGGAAACGTGGACCCGTCGGCGCGGACGCCGGAGCCGGCCGCCGTCCCTGCGACGTGGCTCCCGTGCCCGTCGCAGTCCATCGGGTCGGGGTCGGGCGTCGCGCCCGATCCCGACCCGTACTCGTCGCCCGCGAAGTCCCAGCCGCCGACGACCCGGGCGTTCGGGAACCAGGCGTCGGGCGCCGTCGTCCGGTCGTTGTCGATGTAGGCGGAGGTCGAACCGCTCCCCCCGAAGTCGGCGTGGACGTAGTCGATCCCGCTGTCGATGATCCCGAGCTTCACCCCCTCTCCCGTGTTCCCGAGCGCCTGCCAGACCGGCTGGGGGACGCCGAGGAAGGGGACGCTCGTGGAGTTCGAGCGGGTGTGGAGGACGAGGGGCCTCACCGACTTCACGCCGGGGAGCGCTCGGATCACCGCGACGCGCGACGGGTCGACGAAGACGGCGACGCCGTTGAGGAGCCTCTGCATCCGGTACTGGACGACCGCACCGATCTCCGGGGACGCCAGCTTCTCCTCGAGCAGGACCTGCTGCCGCTCGAGCTCCTCGATGCGGGCGACTGCCGCTCCGAGCGCCGCCCGGCTTCCCGGGGCGGAGGCTCTCAGCCAGGCCTCGACGGCGGGCTCCCCCTCGAGCTCGACCATCCACTGTCGCGGGTCGGTGAGCGGCTCTCGGGCGAGGAGGCTCGTGGCCGGGGCGACGAGCAGGGCGAGGCCGAGCGTGTAGCGGGCGAAGGACATGCGGTTCCACCTTCGGGAAGGCGCGCTCCCCGGGCGGGGAGGATGGACCCAGCCCCGGCCGGAATCAAACGTCGCGGGCCGGGGCTTGATCCGCCCGGCCGGAGGTGCGACCGTCGCGCGGGCGGCCGCCGCGGGACGGACGGGCCGCGCCGGGGAGAGGCCGCGATGTCCGACACGTTCGCCTACGTCCTCATCGGGGTCCTCGGCGGCGTTTTCGCCGGCCTCTTCGGCGTCGGCGGCGGGATCATCCTCGTTCCCGCCCTCATCTACTGGGCCGGCTTCTCGCAGCAGAAGGCGACGGGGACGAGCCTCGCCGTCCTCCTCCCGCCGATCGGCCTCGCCGCGACGATCGAGTACTGGCGCCACGGGAACGTCGACGCGAAGGCGGCGGTGATCCTCGCGGCCACGATGTTCGTCGGCTCCTGGCTCGGCGCCCTCGTCGCGAACCGGATGAAGGGGCCGCACCTCCGCCTCCTCTTCGGCCTCTTCGTCACGGGCGTGGGGCTCTACCTCGTGAGGAACGCCCTCCGGCGCCTCGGCTGGCTCTGATCAGTCCGCCCGCGAGCGGTACTGCACGAGCGCGACGCCGAGGAGGATGACCGCCATCCCGAGCGCCATCCGGGCGCTGAACGGCTCCCCGAGGAACGCCGCCCCGAGGAGGACGGCGATCACCGGGTTGAGGTACGCGTAGGTCCCGGCGCGGACGGGGTTCCAGGCCTTCGAGAGGTACGTGTGCGCCGTGTAGGCGAGGCACGAGCCGAAGACCGCGAGGTAGGAGATCGCGAGGACGGCCCTCGGCGTCGGCGCCCCCTTCACGAACCCTCCCGAAAGCGGCGCGGCGAGGGCGCCGAAGACGGCGGCCGCCGCCATCTCGAGCCCGGCGTTCGTGAGCGCCCCGCCCCCCTTCACGCGGCGGCGGTGGTGGAGCGTCCCGACGGCCCAGAGCCCGCCGGCGACGAGGATCGCGGCGGCGCCGACGAGGTCGACCCCCTTCGCCGACCAGGGCGCGACGAGGAGGACGACCCCCGCGATCCCGAGGCCCGTCCCGGCCCAGCCCCGCGCTCCGAGCGGCTCGCTTCGCGCCGTCAGGATGCCGAACCAGGCCGGCGTCATCGCGGCGAGGACCGCCGCCACGCCGGAGCTGACGCGCGTCTCCGACCAGACGATGAGGGCGTTGCAGATGCCGAGGAGGAGGAGGCCGACGAGGGCGAGGTGCGGCAGCGCGCGGAGCTCCGGCCACGGCTCCTTCATCAGCCGGCCGACGGCGAGCGAGAGGACCGAGGCGGCCGAGAAGCGGATCGCGACCATCCCGTACGTCGGGAACGACTCGAGGGCGACCGCGATCGCGAAGTAGGTGCTCCCCCAGACGACGGCGCAGACCGCGTACGCGGCCCACGGGAGGAGCGCAGCGCGGCGGCTCACTCGCGGACGGCCGCCACGGCCTGCACCTCGACGAGGTACCCGTGGTGGAGCTCGCTCACCGGGACGACGGCCCGCGCGGGCCGGTGCGGCCCGAGGACGCGCGCGTAGGCCGCGTTCACCCTCGGCCAGAGGGCGACGTCGGCGACGTAGACCGTCACCGAGAGGAGCCGGTCGAGGCCGCTCCCCGCCGCCTCGAGGATCGCCTCGACGTTCCGGAGCGCCCGCTCGGTCTGCTCCTCGGCGTCCCCCGGCGCCCGCCCCGGGCTCTCGGGGTCGTGCGGGAGCTGCCCGGCCACGAAGACGAGGCCGCCGTGAACGACGGCCTGCGAGTAGTGCCCCGCCGGGCGGGGCGCGTGAGGGGTCTCGATCGCCTTCATCCCCTGAGCGTAGCCGGGGCCTGGGGTCAGGTCTTGATTTTCTACTTTAGCCGGCTAAAGTAGAAAATCAAGACCTGACCCCTGTATCCTCCGCGAATGGACGGGATCTTTCCTCCGCTGCCGACTCCGTTCCGGGAGGACGGGGGGCTCGACCTCGGGCTCCTCTCCGCGCTCGTCGAGACGCTCGACGGGACGGGCCTCGCCGGCTACCTCGCGCTCGGGTCGAACGGCGAGGCGGTGCACCTCGACGAGACGGAGGCCGAGGCCGTCGTGAAGGCGGTCCGGCGCGCGGCCGCGCCCGGGAGGACGGTCCTCGCCGGGACGGGGCGCCTCTCCACCCGCGCGACGGTGGAGGCGACGAAGCGGGCGGCCGGCGCGGGCGCCGACGCGGCGCTCGTCGTGACGCCGTTCTTCTTCAAGGGCTCGATGTCGCCCGACTCCCTCCTCGCGCACTTCACGGCCGTCGCGGACGCGTCGCCGGTCCCGGTCCTCGTCTACAACGTCCCCGCGAACACCGGCGTGAACGCCGCGCCGGCCACGATCGCGAGGATCGGGGCGCACCCGAACGTCGCCGGCGTGAAGGACAGCGCCGGGGACGTCGGCCAGCTCGCCGAGCTCGTCCGCCTCGCGCCGAAGGGGAAGCCTTTCTCCGTCTTCTCCGGGAACTACGGGGCGGCGCTCCCCGGCTACGCCGTCGGGACGGCGGGCTCCATCCTCGCCGCCGCGAACGTCGCGCCCGAGGAGTGCGTCGCGATCCGCGCCGCCTTCCTCGCCGGGCGCCACGAAGAGGCCCGCGCGCTCCACCTCCGCCTCCTGCCGATGGCCCGCGCCGTGACGAGCCAGTTCGGCGTGCCGGGGCTGAAGGCGGCGCTGGAGATGCTGCGCCGGCCCGCGGGCGTCCCGCGCGGTCCCCTCCTGCCGCTCGCCCCGGCGGCCCGGGAGGAGGTCCGGCAGGTCCTCTCGGAGGCCGGGCTCCTCCCCGTCTGAGCGCCTTCCGGTTTCGCTGGACGCCGCCGCCGGGCGACGGGAGAATCAAGGGCACGGTCCTTGCCGTGACGAGGTCGACTTGAGCCTTTCCGGCGTTCCGGCCAGGGGCGTCCCGCTCGGCTGGCGATTGGGCCTGACGACGTCCGTCATCGTGACGATCGTCCTCGGCGTCCTGACGGGCGTCGTTCAGAAGCGCGAGATCGAGCGGAACCGCGAGGACCGGCAGCTCCTCCTCGAGCAGACGCTCGCCCCCCTCGCCGCCGACGTCGAGGAGGCTCCCGACCTCGAGCGGGTCCAGGAGCGGCTCTCGCAGTTCCAGGTCGCGAACTTCACCCGGGGCCACGGCTCGGTCCGCGTCGTCCTCCTCGACGCCGCCGGGAACATCGTCGCCACGCCCCTCACCGGCCCTGCGCCCCAGGCGCCCCGGGACGCTCTCACCGCGCGCGTCCCGGTCCGCTCGAAGCTCCTTCCGCAGCAGCGGGGGTCGCTCGAGGTGTGGCAGGACGAGGCCCGGTTCCGGCAGATGGCCGCCCGCCGCTGGCGCCAGTGGCTCCTCTCGCTCGGCGTCGCGGCCGGCTGCATCCTCGTCTCCCTCTACTTCGCCTACGTCCTCCTCATCGAGCGCCCGCTCGGACGCCTCCTCGAGGGGGTCAAGCAGATGGAGCAGGGCTACTGGAGCGGCCTCGAGATCCCGCGCGGCGCCTGGGAGATGCGCTGGCTCGCCTACCGCTTCCGCAACCTCGGCACCCAGCTCGAGGAGACCGTGCGCCGGCTCGTCGAGGCGGAGAGGCGGACCCTCGCCGGCCCCCGCTCCTCTCCCGCGCCGGCTCCCGCGCCCCGCCCGGCCGGGGCGCCCTCCCCCGGCGCCTCCCTCCAGGAGGAGGCGTTCCGCAGGAAGATCCTCCGCCGCTACCTCGTCGCGCGCTGCCGCTTCCTCGAGTCGCGGGAGCCGGGCGACCCCGCCGCCCGCGCCGTCGCGCACGAGGTCTGGGAGCGCGACGTCCACGAGGCCCAGCGGCTCGGCGAGAGCCCGCTCAAGTCGCGCCTCGAGGACGCGGCCTTCCGGATCCTCGAGCCCGACGCCTGGGAGGACGTCCGCCGCCGCGCCGCCGGCCTGACGAGCTCGCGGAAGAAGTGGATCCGCGAGCGCGAGGCCGAGCTCAAGGCCGCGCTCGCCGACGCGGGCGTCAAGCCCCGCGCGATCCAGCACCGCGTCAAGCACTTCGCCGGAATCTGGCGGAAGATGAAGTCGAAGGGGCTCGGGATCGAGCAGATCCACGACATCTTCGCCTTCCGGATCCTCCTCGAGACCGAGGAGGAGTGCTACATGGCCCTCTCCGCGCTCCACCACCGCTTCGAGGCGCTCCTGCTGCGCTTCAAGGACTACATCGCCGAGCCGAAGGAGAACGGCTACCAGAGCCTCCACACCTGCATCCGGGCGCCGGGCGGCCTCGTCTACGAGGTGCAGATCCGGACCCTCGCGATGCACGCGCAGGCCGAGGGGGGCGGCGCGGCCCACTGGAAGTACAAGAAGGACTCCGTCGTCATCGACGTCGACGACGACGAGCCGCCGCAGGGAGTCCTCCTCAGCCTGACGGACGCCCTGCGCCGCCGCGGCATCGGCGGCTGACGGCGGCGCGCCCGCGCGCGGTCACCACCCGACGCGGAACCCGACCTTCGGCTCGTTCTGCGGGATGTGCGGGAGCCGCGGCACGACGACCGCCGACCAGACGAGCGAGACGCGCCGCCTCGGGACGTCGACGATCACGCTCGTCAGCCTCGCCGGGGCCTCGCGCTCGCCCTCTCCGAGAGGACGGATCGCGATCCGCGGCCGCTCCCCCGGAAGCTGGAAACGCAGCTCCGGCTCGCGCGGGTCGAGGTTCGTGAGGGTCACCTCCTCGCGGCCCGAGAGGTGCGGCTCGAAGGCGAGCGGCGGCGGCGCGCCATGGCTCACCTTCACGTGGAACCGGGCGGCCGTCGGCCGCCCCTCGAGGACGTCGGCCGGCGCCCAGCCGCGCTCGACCTCCGGAACGCGCGCCGAGGAGGGCGCCGTACCCGGCGGGAGCGTCACGCGGTCGAGCCCCGCGAAGGCCGAGCGCGGGAACCAGCCGTAGTTGACGAACCAGAGGCCAGCCGGGAGCGGCTGCCGCGTCCAGGCGTCGGGGTGTCCCGCGAAGAGGCGGCCGGGGGTGAGCGGGTCGTCCGGGTCCTCGACGGTCGGCAGGTCGAGCCCGTCGACGCCGGCGTGCTCCTCGACGACATACCCCTTCCCGACGGGGTTCCTCGGGTAGGCGGCGACCGTGACGAACTTCAGGCTGTACTGCGTGTACTTCTGCAGCGCGTCGAGCCGGGGGCCGTCGAGCTTCTCCCGCGCGACGGCGTCGATCCCCCCGTACGCCTCGCGCCACCCGATCTCCGCCTTCGCGAACGGCTCGGGGTCCGAGAAGGCCCACGAGCCGTTCCGCCTCGTGACGCGGCGCCTGCCGACGACGCGGAGCCTCGCGGAGCGCTCGCCCACGGCCGCGCCCGCGACGAGCTCTCCGACCTCGCGCCCGCCCGGCGCGTGGGCCTCGGCCTTCACGACGACGTCGGTCCCCGGCTTGAACGGGAGGAGGTCGGTGTCGTGGACGAGGAGGCCGCCGTCGACGAGGAGCTCCGGGACGAGCGGGACCTGCTCGTCGGCGAGGACGCAGCGGCCGGCCGCGACGAGGCGGTAGGTCCGCTTCGCGCTGACCGAGATCCCCTGCTGGTTGACGAGGAGGGCCTCCGTCCCGTTCGGCATGGTCATCCGCTCCAGGGGCCGACGAGCCGCGGGCCCGAGCCCGGCGCCGAGCCGCCCCCCTCGGCGCCGAAGCCGAAGACGCGGATCCCCGGCTTGGCGTCGGAGCTGACGCCGTCGCCGTCGACCCACTGCTGCACGATCCGGCCCGGGTTGTCGACGCTCGTGTCGAGGTTGATGCCGAGCCCCTTGCCGAGCGCGGCGATGAGCGGGAGCGCGATGCCGATGACCTGCTCGGCCACCTCGCTGCCGCGCGAGAGCCCCTTCCCCGCGAGCCCGAGGAGGAACGTGACGGCCATGTCGACGACGATGTTGACGAAGCCCGCGATGATGTCGCCCCACGTCATCCCGGTGAAGACCGAGTACTGCGTCGGGATGAGCGGGACGGGCAGGGAGGCCGGCGTGTTCACGGGGCCGCCGCAGACCGTCCCGATCAGGACCCCGACGAACGGCGTCGGCTCCGCGGTGACGGGCAGCTTCGAGCCCTGCACGCCGACCTGCGTCTTGTGGGCGTTGAACATCGGCTTGCAGGCGCTCGTGAAGGTCGCCTTCGCGCTCGCCGCGACGCTCGTCCAGGGGTTCGGCGGCTTGATCGTCACGAGGACGTGGGGCCGCGTGATCCCCGTGTCGTGCCCCATTCCGAGGGGATTGACCTGGATGGAGCCCATCAGGACCGTCGGCGCCTTCTTCGACCAGGCGTCGAGCCACTGGAGCGTGCTCGCGGAGATGCCGACGGCGTCCAGGGGCGTCAGCGGCTCCATCACGTGGATCTCGGCCGAGATGCAGACGTCGTAGGTGGCGATGACGCGGTGAAGCACGGGGACTCCTCAGGCCGCCTCGACCCGGACGAGCCGGACCTCGCGGGGACGCATCGGGAACGTCGTCGCGGCCCGCCAGCGCGCGACGAGCCGCCGCTCCTCCGCCTCCACGACGAGCGTGTCGAGCCGCGGCGAGAGCGGGACCTCCTCGGAGCCGTGGACGAGCGTGACGCGGGCGGGGAGCGCGGGGACCGTCGCGACGATCGGGGCGTCCGCGGCGAGCCCCTGGACCTCGATCCGGGTCCCGGGCGCGGGCGTCTCGGGGAGGACGAGGTCGGGGTGGGCCCAGGCCATCTGCCAGGGCTCGGCGACGTCCGGAGGCAGGGGGCGGCCCCGGCCGTCCATCATTCGCGAGAGGCGCACGCCCCCCTCGAGCGGATAGGGGCCCCAGCCGACGGGCCGGGGCAGGTCCCGCGGCGACGAGATGAGGGCGGAGGGGTCCTCGACGTTCGGGAGCGGGACGCCTTCGGCGTCCGTCTCCTCGAGGACGAAGCCCTTCCCCGCGGGGTTGTCGGTGTTCGCCATCTCGAAGACCGGCGTCGCGGCCCTTCCGCCGAAGGCGCTCTCCCAGGTGATCGGCATTTCTCGGAACGGGCGCGGCTCGCTCGGGCCCAGGCCGCCCGCCGCGCGCTCCCAGACGCGGTCGCCGAAGACCGCGAGCGCGTGCCGGAACGTCCCGACCGAGACCGAGACGGTCATCTGGCGGACGGCCTCGCCGCGCGGCGCCTTCGCCTTCCCGAGGACGATGAGGTCCGTGCGGGGCTTGCGGCTCGCGACCTCTCCCGGGAACGTCCCCCAGGGCGTCTTCAGCGGCTCGAGGTGGATCGGCCAGGGGCTCTTCGCCGCCGGCTCGAGCCGCCCGTCGCGGATCTCCCACGTCCCTTTCAGGAGGACGGCGCAGCCCAGCTCCGTCTCGGCCGCCGGGCCGGAGAAGAGGTGCGCCGCGAGCGTGGTCCCGTTCTCGAGCCTCACCTCTTGGGCTCCTCGACCGGGGAGCTCGCGGGGAGCCGGCGGGGGCTTGCCGGCACCTGGAACGGCAGCTCGAGGAGGTCCTGCAGCGATTTCACCTCGCGGGCGCGGCGCTCGACCTCCTCGTCCGTCGGGCAGTTCAGGAGCACGCGCTCCCCGTTCAGGGCGACGTCGTCGTTCGCCGCGAGCGCGAGCTCGCCGAGGCGCGCCTCGACCTTCACCGCCTGCGCCGAGAGGGCGGCGTCCTGCCCGGCGCGCAGGTCGAGCCCCCGGCCGGCCTCGAGCGCGACCGCGCCGAGCGCGCCGAGGTCGATCGACTCGGCCCGAACCTCGAAGCGGGAGCAGCGGAGCGCGAGCTCCCCCGCCGTCTCGATCGCGACGCGCGGCCCTGCGAGCCGGAGGACGGCCCCCGCGGGAGTCAGGAGGACCTCGAGCCGCACCTCCCCGCCGGGAGCGACGACGGTCAGCGCCTCGCCGCCCGGCTCCGCCGACAGGCGGACGCGGCCGCCGTCTCGGAGGGCGAGCGACCGCGCGGCCGCCGGGGCCTTCCGCACGGCCTTCTTCCGGCCCGGCGCCTTCCTCACGACGGCTCCGCTCACGCGTTCAGCTTGACGACGGCGCCCGAGATGCTGACGTCGGCGTTCGCCGTGACGTCGGCCGTCGTGGCGCTCTCGACGATGACCCGGCCGCCCTTCAGCTTGGCGCGGTCCTCCGCCTGCGCGTCGACCGTCTTCCCCTCGACGGCGACGGCCCCGCCGCTCTTGATGTCGATCCGGCCGTCGAGGATGTTGATGCTGGAGCCGCCGACGCCGATGAGGACCTGGTTCTTGGCGACGAGGAAGATCGTGTCGGCCTCGACCTTGAAGACCTTCGTGACGGTGTGCTCCTCGCTCCCGCCGACGCCGATCGTGTCGTCGGTCCCGATCGTCGTCTTCCGGTTCTGGCCGACCTTCAGCTCCTGGCGCCCGGTGATGTCGATCGTCTGGTAGCCCTTGATCTCGTGGGTGTCGTTCTTGCCGACCTTCCGCGAGTCGTTGCCTCCGATTCCGGTCCCGCGGTCGCCGCCGACGCTCCTCCCCTCGTCGGCCTCGACGACGGTCGTCAGGTTCCTCTCGGCGTGCTGGTAGAACTCCTCCTTCCCCTTCTTGTCCTCGAAGCGGATCTCGTTGAAGTTCTTCGGCGTCCCGCCGAGCGACGAGCGGCTCTTCACGCCGCTCTGCGTCTTGTTCTCGGGGAGGTCGTAGGGCGGCATCATGTCGGCGTTGTAGACGCTCCCCACGACGATCGGCTGGTCCGGGTCGCCCTCGAGGAAGTCGACGATCACCTCCTGCCCGATCCGCGGGATCCGGATCGCTCCCCACTGCCGGCCGGCCCAGCTCGTCCCCACCCGGATCCAGCACGAGGAGTTCTCGTCGTTCTTCCCCTCGCGGTCCCAGTGGAACTGCACCTTCACCCGCCCGTACTTGTCCGTGAAGATCTCCTCGCCCGAGGGCCCCACGACCACCGCCGTCTGGCTCCCCTGCACCACCGGCTTCGGCGTCTTCCGTCGCGGCCGGTACGGCAGCGCCGCCGGGATGCACGTCACGTCGTTCTCGTACGTGAGCAGCTCTTCCTTGCCCGACCGGTAGTCGGCGGCGAGCGAGGCCTGGTGCCGCACCGAGGTGATCACGTAGTCCCCGTCCGCGTTGAAGTGCCGCTGAAGCGTGAACTTGTACCCCGACACCACGTGCTTCACGTTGCTCTGCGCGCGGATCACGATCGCCGGCGTCGTCTCCTCGTCCATCCGCAGCTCGACCGTCCGCTGGTTGTCCTGGAAGATCTTCTGGAGCTCGGCCGGCTGCTCCCCGCCGCCCGCGTTGATCCCGTCGAACCGCTGGGCGTACTCGCCCGGGAAGTCGTACACCTCCATCGCGTCGACGCCCGTCACCTTCAGCTTGTGCGTCTCCTTGCCGACCGGCACGGCGTCGTGGATGAGCGCCTCGGCCTCGAGGTGCTTGTGCGGCAGCTCGAAGCTGTGGTCCCACAGGACGTACTTGCCCGGGCGCATCTCCTGCTCCTTGCGCCACGACCAGATCCGGTTCTCGTCCCGCGTCCCCCCCTCCAGCTCCTCGTAGATCAGCCGGCTGTCGCCCGGGAGCGCCGGGTGCTCCGTCGCGTGGTCCGTGACGATCATCTTGTGGCTGCCGTCCGAGTGCTCGAAGAAGAAGTAGATCCCCTCCTCCTCCATCAGCCGCGCCCCGAAGCCGAAGTCCGTCTCCCGGTACTGCACGCAGTAGTCCCGCGGCTCGTACCTCTCCCCGAGCTGCCAGTCGACGTCGTAGCCCTTGAAGACCTTCTTCAGGATCTCCGGCACCGTCAGGCGCTGGAAGATCCGGCTCTGCGCCTTGCGCGTCAGCTTCCAGACGTCCGGCACGATCTCCGCCTCGTACGTCGTGAAGTCCGCGTCCCGCCCTCCCTGCGCCAGGCGCACGCAGAGCCCGTTCAGGTGCGTCTCGCTCTCGTCCGGAAGCTGGAGGTGCGCCGTGAGCCTCTGCCCGAGGAGCGCCTCGAACGGCACCTTCGTCTTGTTCTCCGCGATCATCTCCAGCCGGTAGCCGAAGAGCACGGAGATCCCCTCGCTCCCCGAGAACGACTTCAGGAGCAGATCGTTCGGCCCCAGCGGCGTCGTCACACGGAGCTTGCGGTTCTGCTGAAGGTACTCGCCCATCGTCCTTCCCCCCGGGCCGGAGGCCCGGACCACCCTCGTGGCTCCAATTCCGGCAGCGCGCCGGGGAATATAGGGTCGAGGGGGGGCGGGGTCAAAGGAACGGGGCCGCGTAAGCACAGTGCCGTGACCCGGCTCACCGGGCCGGCTCCCGCGCGTCCCGGGCGGCTCAGTCGCCGGACGGCGCCATTCGCAGGAGAGTCGCCGCGTCCCCCTTCCACGAGCCGTAGAACCGCCCGCGAAGGCGGATCTCCCGGTACGACTCCGTGTCGAGGTCCCCGGGAAGCTCGCCTGAAGCCGTCGCGGAGACGTCGAGGCCGCGGCACCAGCGCTCGGCGCGCGCGAAGGAGGCGCGCACGCCCGCCCAGGCTCCGCCTGCCGCGGCGGCATCGGGGAGCGCGACGTCGTCGGCCTCCTCGTCGGCGCCGCCGTCCTCCGAGGGCTCGTCGGGCCCCGGTCGGCGCTCGCCTGCCGCGTCGAGCCC
>JBDIBE010000063.1:0-12342 GCA_039812785.1 Thermoanaerobaculia bacterium
GGAGGGCCTTCAGCCGGTCGCGCTCGAGCGCCGCCTCGCGCAGCCCGTGCAGCCGGACCTGGAGCGCCGTGACCTCCGCGCGGAGCGCCGCGTTCTCGGCCTTGAGGCGCGCCCGGCTCGAGAAGGCCTCGGAGACGGAGCCCGCGGCCGAGCGGACGCCCGTCGTCGCGCGGACGAGGACGGAGGCGCCGTCGAGCGCCCACTCCTCCGCGAGCGTCCCGCCCCCCGTCCGCCTCACCTGCAGCGAGAGGAGGACGACGCAGCTGCCGAGGAGCGCCGCCAGGACGAGCGCCGGCCGTGCGGGGGAGAGGGGAGCGGCCAGGGGGCCCTCAGTCGACCGAGATCTTCCGGAGCAGGTCGACGTCCGCGAGCATCGCGCCGGTGCCGAGGGCGACCGAGTCGAGCGGGAGCTCGGCGATCGTGATCGGCAGGCCGGTCTCCTCGCGCAGGCGCCGGTCGAGGTTCTTCAGGAGCGAGCCGCCCCCCGTGAGGACGATCCCCTTGTCCATGATGTCGGCCGAGAGCTCGGGGGGCGTCTTCTCGAGCGCGACGCGGACGGCGTCGACGAGGATGCCGACCGTCTCGGCGAGCGCCTCGCGCACCTCGGCGTCGGTGAGGGTGAGCGTCTTCGGGATCCCCTCGACGAGGTCGCGCCCCTTGATCTCCATGGTGAGCGGCTCGTCGAGCGGGAAGGCGGAGCCGATCTCGATCTTGATCTGCTCGGCCGTCCGCTCGCCGATGAGCAGGTTGTACTTGCGCTTGATGTACTGGATGATCGCCTCGTCCATCTCGTTCGAGGCGACGCGCACCGACTTGGAGTAGACGATGCCGGCGAGCGAGATGACGGCGACGTCCGTCGTCCCCCCGCCGATGTCGACGATCATGTTGCCCGTCGGCTCGGTGATCGGGAGCCCGGAGCCGATCGCCGCCGCCATCGCCTGCTCGATGATGAAGACCTCGCTCGCGCCCGCCTGGAGCGCCGAGTCCTTCACGGCCCGCTTCTCGACCTGCGTGATGTCCGACGGCACCGAGATGACGATCCGGGGCCTCACGAACGGCGAGCGGCCGTTCGCCTTCTTGATGAAGTAGTCGAGCATCTTCTCGGTGATCTCGAAGTCGGCGATGACGCCGTCCTTCATGGGGCGGATCGCGACGATGTTGCCCGGGGTCCGGCCGAGCATCTCCTTGGCCGCGCCCCCGACCGCCTCGACGCGGTTCGTGACCCGGTTGACGGCGACGATGGAGGGCTCGCGGACGACGATCCCGCGCCCCTCGGCGAAGACGAGGGTGTTCGCGGTGCCGAGGTCGACGGCGAGGTCGGAGGAGAACCAGGAGAAGAGAGAGCGGAGGCCCACGGGACGTTCCTTTCCGATTGGTGGGCGCCGGGGGGCGCGGGTTGAGGCCTAGTAGACGTCGATCATGACCGTCTCGCGGCGGACGGTCTCGTTGCCGGCCCCGTCCACCGCGCGCACCGACAGGACGTTGACCCCCTCGGTGTGGAAGGAGACCACCTTCTTGAACGCGCCGGACGCCTCGACGTCGACCGGCTCGCCGTTCACCGTCAGCGAGGCGCCCGGCTCGGTCCGGCCGGTCAGGATGACGAGCGTGCCGTTCACCTGGGGGCGCGCGAGGACGAGCTCCGGCGGGGTCGTGTCGGGGCCGCCCGTCGTCCGGCCGCCGCGGAGGACCTTGAACCGGCGCGTCGGGGACCACTCGGAGACGATGCCCGTGCTCCCGAGCGTGGCGACGCGCCAGTAGAAGGAGCCCTCCTCCGTGACGGTCATCGCCGCCTCCGGGCGCGGGCGGTCGTCGGTGAGGATGATCGAGTCGGGGATGAAGAGCCGGCTCCGGGCGATCTGGAGGCGGTAACGCGCCGCCGACGGGACGACCGACCAGCGGAGCGTGACGGGCTCGACGCGGCCGAGCTCGAAGACGGCGGAGTCGTCCGGGCCGAGCGTCCGCGGCGGGTCGGGGATCTTCGCCTTCTCGCCGAGGCCGCCGCCCACGCGGGCGATGACGCGCTCGCGCTCGCCCAGGGTGACCGAGCCGGCCTCGGTCGAGAGGGTGACCCTGCCGCGGTAGGCGGAGACGCCCGTCGTCTTCGACGGGTCGACGTCGACGCCGACGTTCGACCGCGCGCCGATGTCGGCCGTGGCCGCGTCGGTCCTCACGATCGAGCGCGAGCCCTCGCCCGTGTCGATGTCGACCGTGCCGACGATGAACTTGATCTCCGACTGGCGGGTCGGCTCGCCCTCGCCGGCCCCCGCGAGGGTCTTCCCGCGGTGGACCTCGAAGAGCGTCTCGGCCTTGATCCGGTAGAACGTCCCGTCGACGGCCATCACCTCGGCGAGGCCGTTGGCGCCGGTCTTCAGGAAGTCGCCCTCGTAGAGCTTCATGCCGACGCGCGCCGTCTCCCACGTGGCGCGGGAGGCGCGCTGGACCTCGACGCGGCCGCCGATCTCCATGATCGCGGCGTCGTGGCGCATCGCGCCGCCGCCCGAGGCGACGCGCTGGGCGATCTGGCGCGCCTCGACGGCCTCGCGGATCGCGTCCGGGAAACGGGCGGCGCCGAACGAGGCGCCCGCCTCCTCGAGCTTGCGCGTCGCGGCGTCGATCTCCTCGCGGGAGCGCACCGCGCCCGGCGCCATCCGCGCCTTCGCGAGGACCTCCTCGGCCGCGGCGATCTCGCGCCGCGCGCGCCCGGCGACGTCCTGGCCGCGGTGAACCCACCAGTAGACGCCTCCGGACACGAGGACCGCGGCCCCGATGAGGAGCAGGATCCAGCGCCAGAGCGTCTCCTTGGAGACGTACCACCAGTCGAGCTCGACCTCGAACCGGCGGCCATCCTTCTGTTCCGACATAACCTTCGTGCCTACAGCCGGTTACCGGCGAAGGACCATTTATACCACGAGGGAAGCCTCGCCTTGTCGGCCCGCACGCCCCGCGCTATCCTCCGGCGCTTGCGGGGCCGGACTTCGGCGCCGTCTTCGGAGAAGGAATGCTCAAGACGTTCAGGGAAAACTTCAAGCACCTCAAGTGGGTCCTCTGGGTCGTGATCGCGATCTTCGTGGTCTTCGTCTTCGTCGACTGGGGGATGGGCTCGACGCGGAGCGGCGGCGGCGCCGACTTCGCCGCCCTCGTCGGCGGCTCGAAGATCACCGAGAGCGAGTTCCGCCGGGAGTACCTCCAGATGGAGGACCGCTACCGGCAGATGTACGGGCAGAGCTACAGCCCCGAGCTCGCGCGGGCGATGAACCTCCCGTCGCAGGTGCTGAACTCCCTGGTCGACCGCCGTCTCCTCCGGGCGGAGGCCGCGCGCCTCGGCCTCTCCGTAACGGACGAGGAGGTCACCGCCCGGATCCTCCGGATGCGGGACGGGCAGGGGAACCTCCTCTTCGTCAAGGACGGCGCCTTCGTCGGCGAGGCGATGTACCGCAGGATGCTCGCCTCGGCGAACCTCAGCCCGGAGAGCTTCGAGGCGGACACGCGGGAGCAGGCCCTCCTCGAGAAGCTGAACCGCTTCGTCACCGAGTCGGCGTTCGTCGGCGAGGACGAGCTGAAGGCCGACTTCGAGGGGCGGACGGTGAAGGCGAAGATCGCCTACGCGCTCGTCCCGGCCCCGGCGCTCACGCCCGAGTCGGTCACCGACGCCGAGGCGGAGGCGCTCTACAAGAAGGACCCCTCCGCTTACCAGCTCCCCGAGCGGCGCAAGGGGAAGTACCTCCTCGTCGAGACGGCGCAGCTCCGCGCCGAGGCGGCCCGCAAGGTGACGGACGCCGACATCGGGGCCGAGTACCAGAAGAACCTCGACTCGTACAAGAAGGGCGAGGAGGTCACGGCCCGCCACATCCTCTACAAGTCCGACGGGACCCCGGCGCAGGACGCCGCCGCCCGCGCGAAGGCCGAGGCGGCCGTGAAGAAGCTCAAGGCGGGCGCGGACTTCGCGGCCCTCGCGAAGGCCGAGTCGGAGGACCCGGGCTCGAAGGAGTCGGGCGGCGACCTCGGGTCGTTCGGCCGGGGCCGGATGGTGAAGGAGTTCGAGGACGCCGCCTTCGGCGCGAACGTCGGCGAGGTCGTCGGGCCGGTGAAGACGCCCTTCGGCTTCCACGTCATCAAGGTGAGCGGCAAGAGCGCCGAGCGCGTCCAGCCGCTCTTCGAGGTCGCCGCGACGATCCGCGCGCAGCTCGAGGAGCAGCGCGCCGCCGACGAGGCCCGGCGCCTCGCCCGCGAGCTCGCCGACCGCGTCGCCGCGCTCGGCAAGAAGCCCTCCGACGACGACCTCCGCAAGCTGACCCGCCCCGGCGTGACGTTCAACGAGACCGAGCTCCTCGCCCGCGGCGACGCCCCGGCGGGGATCGGCCCGAACCAGGCCTTCATGCAGCTCCTCTTCGACCTGCCTCTCGGCGAGGTCTCCGAGCCGGTCGCCACCGCCCGCGGCGAGGCGATCCTGAAGCCCGTCGAGATCAAGGCGGCGGGGCCCGCCGCGTTCGCCGACGTGAAGGCGCGCGTGAAGGCCGACCTCGTGAAGCAGAAGCAGCAGGAGACGGCGATGGCCGCCGCCCGCGCCGCGATGGCGCCCGGCGCCTCCGTCGAGGACGTCGCGAAGGCCGCCGGCGTGAAGGTCGAGACCCCCGACGCCTTCCCGAAGGCCGGCCCGGTGCCGGGCCTCGGCGCCTCGAAGGGCCTCCTCGACGCCGTCTTCGCCTCGGCCGCCGGAGAGACGAAGGGGCCCGTCTGGGTCGCCGACCGCGGCGCCGCGGTCTTCCGCGTCCTCGAGGTCACCCCGTTCGACGCGGACGCCTACGCGAAGCAGAAGGCGGCGAGCCTCGACCGGCTGCGGCAGCAGAAGGCCGGGCGGCTCTTCCAGTCTCTCGTCCAGCGGCTCCGCGCCGACACGAAGATCGAGGTCAACCGGGAGGTCCTCGCCCGCTTCTCCGGGCAGGCCTGACGGTCCCGTGATCGGGCGCCTCTCGGGAGTCGTCCTGGAGAAGCGGCCCGACCGGGCCCTCGTCGACGCCTCGGGCGTCGGCTACGAGCTGCACGTGCCGCTCGGGACGTACGCTTCTCTCCCCGGTATCGGGGAGAGAGCGATCCTCCACGTCCACACGCACGTCCGCGAGGACGCGATCCTCCTCTTCGGCTTCGCCACGTCCGAGGAGAAGGCCCTCTTCGAGAGGCTCATCACCGTCTCGGGCGTCGGCCCGAAGGTCGCGCTCGCGGTCCTCTCCGGGCTCCCCCTCCCCGAGCTCGTCGGGGCGATCGCCGCGCAGAACGTCAAGCGCCTCTCGACGATCCCGGGGGTCGGGAAGAAGCTCGCGGAGCGCCTCGGCGTCGAGCTGAAGGACAAGGTCCAGGGGCTCCTCCCCGGCGGCGCGCCGGCCTCGGCCGAGCCCGCGGCCGCGCTCGGCGGCCTCCTCGAGGACGCCGTCGGAGCGCTCCTGAACCTCGGCTACAAGAAGCCCCAGGCCGAGGCCGCCGTGAAGGCGGCGAGCGAGACGGCCGCCTCCGACCTCTCGGCGCTCCTCTCGGCGGCGCTGAGGCTCCTCTCGCGCTGAGGACGCCGGAGGGACGATGGACGAACGGCTTCTCTCGGGAGTCCCGGCGCCGGACGAGCGCGACCGCGACGCGACGCTCCGGCCCCGCGTCCTCGGCGAGTTCATCGGGCAGTCGAAGCTGAAGGAGACGCTCGGCGTCTTCCTGACCGCGGCGAAGCGGCGGAGCGAGCCGCTCGACCACGTCCTCCTCTTCGGCCCCCCGGGCCTCGGCAAGACGACGCTCGCCCACATCATCGCGAGGGAGATGGGGGCGCAGATCCGCGTCACGGCGGGCCCCGTCCTCGAGAAGGCGGGGGACCTCGCGGCGATCCTGACGAACCTCGGGCCGGGCGACGTCCTCTTCATCGACGAGATCCACCGCGTCCCGCCCGCCGTCGAGGAGATCCTCTACCCGGCCCTCGAGGACGGGAAGCTCGACCTCGTCATCGGCACCGGGCCGGCGGCGCGGACTGTGGAGCTGCGGCTGCAGCCCTTCACGCTCGTCGGCGCGACGACGCGCGCCGGCCTCCTCTCGACGCCGCTCACCGCGCGCTTCGGGATCACGCACCGGCTCGACTACTACGAGACGGACGCGCTGAAGACGGTCGTCCTCCGCTCGGCCGAGATCCTCGGCTGCCCGATCGACGAGGACGGCGCCGCGGAGATCGCGCGGCGGAGCCGCGGCACCCCCCGCATCGCGAACCGCCTCCTCCGGCGCGTCCGCGACTTCGTGGAGGTCGCCGGCGAGAGCCGGATCTCGGCGGCCGGCGCGCGCTCCTCTCTCGACCGCCTCGAGGTCGACCACTTCGGCCTCGACGAGCTCGACCGGCGGATCCTCGGGACGATCGTCGAGCGCTTCGGCGGCGGCCCGGTCGGCCTGTCGGCCCTCGCCCACTCGCTCGGCGAGGACAAGGGGACGCTCGAGGACCTCTACGAGCCGTTCCTCCTCCAGTCGGGCTTCCTCACGCGGACGCCGAAGGGGCGCGTCGCGACGGCGCTCGCCTACCGCCACCTCGGCCTCCCGCCGAAGCACGCGGGCGACGGCCCGCTCTTCGGATCGCCGTGAAGCGGGGGATCCTCGTCTACAACCCGGCCTCGGGCGGGCGCGACCGCCGGGCGCAGATGGCCGCGCTCGCGGCGGGCGCGCGCTCCCGCGGCGTCGAGCTCTCCCTCTTCGCGACGGAGGCGCCGCGCCACGCGACGGAGCTCGTCCGCGCGCACCTCGCGGAGGGGCCCGACCTCGTCGCCGTCGCGGGGGGCGACGGGACGGTCGCCGAGGCGGCCGCCGCGATCGCAGGGACGGACGTCCCGCTCGCGATCCTGCCCGCCGGGACGACGAACGTCGTCGCGCGCGAGTACGGCCTCGGGCGGACGGCCGAGGAGGCCGCGGAGCTCCTGACCTCGGACGCCACGCGGACGCTGACGACGTGGCCCTCGGCGGGGCGGACGTCGATCATCGGGACGGGCGTCGGCTTCGACGCGCGCGTCATGTCGAACGTCCACCCGCTCGCCAAGCGGCTCTTCGGCCGCGCGGGGTTCGCGTGGGTCTCGACGGTCGAGTGGAAGCGGTACGAGTTCCCGCCGATCGAGGTGACGGGGATCGACGCCGAGGGGCGGCCCTTCGAGGCTCGCGCGACGTTCGTCCTCTCGGCGAACACGCGGAAGTACGCCGGCGACGCCGTCCTGTCGCCCTTCGCGGACCCCGACGACGACCTCCTCGACCTCGTCCTCTTCACCTCGGAGGACCGCGGCGACCTCTTCCAGTTCTACCGCCTCCTCCCCGACGGCCGCGCGAGGCAGCTCGGCGTGCGGGGCGTCGAGCGGTTCGCGGTGCGGAGCTTCACGGCCCGCTCGCTCGCTCCCTACGAGCTCGAGGTGCAGGTCGACGGCGACGCCGCCGGGACGACCCCCGTGACGGCCGGCCCCGCGGGGCCGAAGGTCCGCCTCCTCGTCCCGCCGGGCTGACGGGCGCCGCCCGCGGCGCGGGCGCCGGGGACGGGAGGGGTCAGCCCTCGCCGATCGTGAAGCTCGCCTCCACGTCCTGCGAGGCGAGGAAGAAGCAGGAGTGCGCGACGTCGACGAAGTCGTCCTGCATGGCGAGGAGCCTCCCGACGCGCTCCTTCGGCCCCGGCTCGTCGAGGCGGCGGAAGAACTCGGGGGCGCTCCCCTGGAAGTGGATCTCGGCGAGGCCGTCGAACGGCGCGGCGGACCCGCGCTGCTGCTGCCAGGCCGTGTTCGCCTCCACGGCGAGCGCGGCGCTCACCTCGACGCGCGTGGCGCCGAGCTCGGCCGCGAGAGCGACGACCTCCTCGCCGTACTCCAGCCAGCTGCGGCGGAACTCGACGACGGTGAGCTCGGGTCGGCGGCGGATGCACTGAACCCACTTGAGCACGGTCGGCCTCCTCGGGGGACGCTGCCGGAATCATAGCGAGTCCGGGGAGGCGGGCCCGCGTCTGCGATGATCGGGCGATTCTCCGACGATCGAAGCCCCGGAGGAACCATGCGCACGTCCGCCCCCATCCTCGCCGCCCTCCTCCTCGCCGCGTCGGCGATCGGCGGGCCGGCCGCCCCTCCCGCCTCCCGCACGGCCGTCCTCGCGGCGGAGGTGACGGCGCTCCTCTCGAAGGGGGACCTCGACGCGGTCGCCTCCCGCTTCTCGCCCGAGATGGCGGCCGCGCTCCCGGCCGAGCGCTTCCGGCAGGTCTGGAACGCGCTCCCCGCGCAGCTCGGTGCGCTGAAGTCGCTCGGGACGCCCGTCGTCCGCTCCGAGGGGGGCGCCGAGAGCGCGTGGGTCCCGGCGACGTTCGAGAAGACCGTCGTCTCCCTGCGGATGGCGTTCGACGCGGAAGGGAGGCTCGCCGGCCTCCGGGTCCTCCCCGGTCCGCCCCCCGCGGAGTGGAGCCCGGCGCCGTACGCCGAACCCTCGAAGGCGCGGGAGCGCGACGTGACGGTCGGGAGCGGCGAGTGGGCGCTCCCGGGGACGCTGACGCTCCCGGCCTCGGGGAAGGGCCCGTTCCCGGCGCTCGTCCTCGTCCACGGCTCCGGCCCGCACGACCGCGACGAGACCGTCGGCGGAACGAAGGTCTTCCGCGACCTCGCCGGGGGGCTCGCGGCGCGGGGCGTCGCCGTCCTCCGCTACGAGAAGCGGACGAAGGCGCACGGCGCGAGGATGAAGGGGCTCGAGGTGACGCCGAAGGAGGAGGTCCTCGACGACGCCGTCGCGGCGCTCGCCCTCCTCCGTTCGCAGCCGGAGGTCGACCCGCGGCGCGCCGCCCTCCTCGGGCACAGCCTCGGCGGGATGCTCGCGCCCCGCATCGCCGCGCTCGACGGGAAGACGGCGGGGCTCGTCGTGATGGCGGGGAACACGCGGCCGCCGGAGGAGCTCGTCGTCGAGCAGGCGGACCACCTCGTCTCCGTCGGAGCCGTGACGGCCGAGCAGGCCGCGGCGGTGAAGGCGGACGCCGCGAGGCTCCGCGCGCTGAAGCCGGGAGCGCCCGAGTCGAGGACGGCGACGCTCCTCGGCGCGCCGGCCTCCTACTGGCTCGCGCTCCGCGGGATCGACCCGCCCGGGGAGGCGAAGACGCTCGGCCTCCCGGTCCTCGTCCTCCAGGGCGGGCGCGACTACCAGGTGACGTCGAAGGACCTCGACGGATGGAGGGCCGCGCTCGGGAAGGAGCCGCGCGCGACGATCCGCCTCTTCCCGTCGCTGAACCACCTCTTCGTCGCGGGCGAGGGGCCCTCGACCCCGGCCGAGTACGAGAGGCCGGGGCACGTGGCGCCCGAGGCGGTCGAGGCGATCGCCTCCTTCCTGCTCGCGCTCCCGCCGCGGGCGGCGCCGTGACGGAGGCTCAGCGCCCCAGGTTCCGCAGGACGAGCGCGAAGCAGGCGGCCGCGAGGGCGAGGAGGCCGAGGCCTCCGGCCGGGTCGCCGAGGACGAGCTTGCCGATGCCGAAGAGGGCGGAGTAGACGAGGACGACGGCGAGGCCCCAGTTCGCGAAGGAGAGCGCCCCGCCGGGGATCCCCTCGCGCCCGAGCCCCATCGCCGTCGAGACGCGCGCCCAGCCGGGCCCGCCGGGCCGCACCCGCTCGTAGAACGCGCGGAGCTTCTCCTCGGGCTCGGGGCGCGTCAGGAACGTGACCGCGAGCCAGACGAGGGTGGAGGCGACGACGGTGACGAGCATCGTCTTCGCCTGGGCCTCGAAGTCCGCGCCGGGGCCGGGCGCGACGGCCCCGGGGCGCTGGAACCACCAGAGCGCGGCGAGGGAGACGACCATCGAGGCGCCCATCGCCGAGATCTCGCTCCAGGCGTTGATGCGCCACCAGTACCAGCGGAGGATCAGGACGAGGCCGGTGCCGCTCCCGAGGGCGAGGAGGAAGCGCCACGCCGACTCGATCGTCCCGAGGTTCAGCGTGACGACGATCGAGGCGAGGAAGAGGAAGACGGTCGTCAGGCGGGCGGCGAGGACGTAGTGCTTCTCGCTCGCGTCCTTCCGGAGGAAGCGGCGGTAGACGTCGTTCACGAGGTAGCTCGCCCCCCAGTTCAGGTGGGTGCCGATCGTCGACATGTAGGCCGCGGCGAAGCCGGCGAGGAGGAACCCCTTCCAGCCCGACGGGAGGAGGTCGACCATCGCCTGCACGTAGGCGGCCTCGACGTCCTTCTTCCCGGCGATCTCGACCCCGCCCGGGTAGAGGAGGACGGTGCAGAGGCCCGTGACGATCCAGGGCCACGGGCGGAGCGCGTAGTGCCCGACGTTGAAGAAGAGGGTCGCGAGGATCCCGTCCTTCTCGCTCTTCGCGGAGAAGATCCGCTGCGCGACGTAGCCGCCTCCGCCCGGCTCGGCGCCCGGGTACCAGGCGGCCCACCACTGGACGGCGAGGAACGTGAAGAGCGCGATCGCGGGCATCCACGGGGAGCCCGCGGGCGGGACGACGGAGAGCGCCGCGTCGAGCGAGCCGAAGTGCGCGGCGAGCCCGGTCTTCAGCGCGCCCATCCCGCCGACGGCGCGGACGGCGTAGACGGCGAGGACGATCACGGCCGTCATCTTGATGACGAGCTGGACGAGGTCGGTCCAGAGGACGGCCCACATCCCGGCGGCGGCCGAGTAGGCGACGGTGATGACGAAGCAGATGCCGACGGCCCAGACGGGGGAGATCCCGAGCGCGATGCCGAGGATCTTCACCATCGCGAGCGTGACCCAGCCCATGATGATGAGGTTGATCGGCAGCGCGAGGTAGAGGGCGCGGAAGGCCCGGAGGAACGTGGCGGGGGCGCCGGAGTAGCGGATCTCGGCGAACTCGACGTCGGTCATCACCTTCGCGCGCCGCCAGAGCCGCGCGTAGAGGAAGACGGTGAGCGTCCCGCTCATCACCATGTTCCACCAGAGCCAGTTCCCGGCGACGCCGTGCTTCGCCACGAGCCCCGTCACGACGAGCGGCGTGTCGGCGGCGAAGGTCGTCGCGATCATCGCGGAGCCGGCGAGCCACCAGGAGACGGCGCGCCCCGCGACGAAGTACTCCTCGAGCGACTCGCCCCCCTTCTTCGTGAACTTCAGGCCGATGCCGATCGAGAGCGCGAAGTAGGCGAGGACGATCCCCCAGTCGAGAAAGGAAAGGCTCATGACAGCGGGCGATCTTATCGGGGACGCGGCGTTTCCACTTGCCTCTCCCGCGCCGCCGCACGATCATCCGGGCGTGGAGGAAGGCGCGTGTCCCTGCGCGAACAGGCCGTCGAGACCCGCCTTTCGACGATCCTGGCGCGCGGGCGCGTCGAGGCCGGCTTCCGGGCGCTGAGCGCCGAGGAGGCCGTCGAACGGCTCCTCCGTCCCGTCCTCCTCGCCGAGGGCTTCTCGGCCGCGGCGACGGACGGCGCCCTCGAGGGGATCCGGAACCGCGAGGGCGCAGGCTCGACCTCCTTCGGCTCCGTCGCTCTCCCGCACGCGCGCGTCGCGGGGCTCGGCCGCATCGTCGGAGCGCTCGGCGTGAACGCCGCCGGGGTCTACGAGGGAGGGCCGTCCGGCATCCGGGTCGTCCTCGCGTTCGCCTCCCCGGCGTCGGCGACGGTCGAGCACCTCCAGTTCCTCGCACAGGTCGCGCGCCTCCTCCGGAACGAGGAGACGGTCGCCGACCTCCTCGAGGCGCCCGACGAAGGGTCGCTCCTCGAAGCGATCCGCCGGCGCGAGAGATAGCGGCCGTGGCCGCGCCGGGAGGCCTCGTCGCGAGGGCGTCGGTCCGCGCGGCGGCGCTCCTCGGGGCCGCCCTCCTCGTCTCCGCGGCCCTCGGGATGCACCGGGGCCTCCTCCTCTCCGACGGCCTCAGAGGCTATTTCTGGCCCTGGGCGCCCGAGATGGGGCGGCCCGCGCTCTCCCGCTCCGCCGAGGCGCTCTCGGACCCTGTGTGGCAGTTCGTCCCCTGGGTCGAGCTCGCGAGAAGGGAGCTCGCCGCGGGGCGCCTCCCCCTCTGGAACCCGCACCAGGAGGCGGGGCAGCCGCTCCTCGGCAACGGCATCTCGGGCCTCGCGTCGCCGCTCCTCTGGCCTGCCCTCGCCCTTCCGCTCTTTCCGGGCTGGAACCTGTCGCTCCTCCTCCGCGTCCTCGTCTCGGCCGCGGGCGGATGGGTCCTCGCGCGCGAGAACGGGCGGTCCCGCGCGGCCTCCCTCCTCGCGGCGGCGGTCTGCAGCCTCTCGGGGCCGTTCGTCGCGTGGCTCGAGCACCCGCAGACGCTGACGGCCGCGGCGGTGCCGTGGCTCCTCCTCGCCGTCGACCGGGCCGCGCGGCGGCCGGCGCGGCCGGCGATCGCCGCCGTGGCCGGC
>JBDIBE010000064.1:0-12307 GCA_039812785.1 Thermoanaerobaculia bacterium
GGCGGCGCGCCCCCACGCGAGGAGCGCGAGGCCCGAGGCGGCGAGCGCCCCGACGGCGGCGAGGCCGAGGCCCCAGGCAGGCGGGAGCCCCGCGAGGAGGAGCAGGACGTGAGGGACGTTGACGAGCGGCGGGTAGAAGAGGAGGCCCGGGCCGCCGAAGCCGCCGTTCAGCTCCGCGCCCCACGCCGGGAGGACGACGCCGACGCGCGCGAGGGCTCCCCCCTGCGCGGCGTACATCAGGTAGGTCGCGACGTCGTGCCCGCCGAGGAGGCTCCCCGAGAGGAGCGGAAGGCCGGCGAGGAGCGCGGCGAGGACGACGACGCCGGCCTCGACGGCGGCGGTCCGCGTCCCGGCGGCGGCGCGGTCGGTCGGCGCGGCGTTCCCCGGCATTCCCCCGACGTTAGCAGGGCCGCGCCGCGTGGGATGATCCCCGGCCGGAGATGCCCGCATGCAGAAGACCGCTCCCCTCCTCCTCCTCCTCGCCGCGGCGCTCGTCCCGATGACGGCCCCGGCCCAGGCCCCCACCCCTGCCGACGCGAAGGCCTTCGTCGAGAAGGCCGAAGGCGAGTTCCTGAAGACGTCGATCGCCTCCGAGCGCGCGAACTGGGTCGCCTCGAACTTCATCACCGAGGACACCGAGCTCATCGCCGCCGAGGCGAACCAGCGCCGGATGGAGCTCCTCGCCTCGCTCGCGAAGGAAGCGACCCGCTTCGACGGCCTGGCCCTCGACGCCGAGACGGCGCGGAAGCTGAAGCTCCTGAAGCTCTCCCTCGTCCTCGCCGCCCCGGCGGACCCGAAGAAGAGCGAGGAGCTCGCCCGGATCGCCGCGTCGATGGAGGGCGCGTACGGCCGCGGCAAGTGGACCCCTCCGGGCGGCCAGCCCATGTCGCTCGAGGAGATCTCGCAGCGCCTCGCGACGAGCCGCGACCCGAAGGAGCTCGCCGCGCTCTGGGCCGGCTGGCACGAGGTCGGCAAGCCCCTCCGGAAGGACTACGCCCGCTACGTCGAGCTCGGGAACGCCGGCGCGAAGGAGCTCGGCTTCGCCGACATGGGCGCGATGTGGCGGAGCAAGTACGACATGCCGCCCGACGCCTACGCGAAGGAGCTCGACCGGCTCTGGGAGCAGGTCAAGCCCCTCTACGTCTCGCTCCACGCCTACGTGAGGATGAAGCTCCGCGAGACGTACGGGAAGGACGTCGTCCCCGAGAAGGGGCCGATCCCGGCCCACCTCCTCGGGAACATGTTGGCCCAGCAGTGGGGGAACCTCTACCCGCTCCTCGCCCCGAAGGACGCCGACCAGGGCTACGACCTGACGAAGATCCTCGTCGAGAAGAAGACCGACGCGAGGCAGATGGTCCGCTACGGCGAGGGGTTCTTCACCTCGCTCGGGTTCGAGCCGCTGCCGAAGACGTTCTGGGAGCGCTCGCTCTTCACGCGCCCGCGCGACCGCGAGGTCGTCTGCCACGCGAGCGCCTGGTGCATCGACTGGGCCGACGACCTGCGCCTGAAGATGTGCATCGAGATCAACGCGGAGGACTTCGCGACCGTCCACCACGAGCTCGGGCACAACTTCTACCAGCGCGCCTACAACCGCCAGCCGCCCCTCTTCCGCGACAGCGCCAACGACGGCTTCCACGAGGCGATCGGCGACGCCATCGCCCTCTCGCTCACGCCCGAGTACCTGAAGAAGGTGAGCCTCCTCGAGACGACGCCGCCTCCCGGCAAGGACGTCGGATACCTCCTCAACATGGCGCTCGAGAAGATCGCCTTCCTGCCGTTCGGCCTCCTCATCGACAAGTGGCGCTGGGAGGCCTTCTCCGGCGAGGTCCCCGAGTCGAAGTGGAACCAGGCCTGGTGGGACCTCAAGCTGAAGTACCAGGGCGTCGCCCCGCCGATGCCGCGCACGGAGGCCGACTTCGACCCGGCCGCCAAGTACCACATCGCCTCGGGCACCCCGTACTCGCGCTACTTCCTCGCGCACGTCCTCCAGTTCCAGATGCACCGCGCCCTCGCGCGGCAGGCGGGCTGCAAGGAGCCGATCCACACCTGCTCGATCTACGGCAACAGGGAGGCCGGAGCGAAGCTCATCAAGATGCTCGAGATGGGGCAGAGCAAGCCCTGGCCCGACGCCCTCGAGGAGCTCACCGGACAGCGCGAGATGGACGCGACCGCCGTCCTCGAGTACTTCGCGCCGCTCCAGAAGTGGCTCGACGAGCAGACCAAGGGACAGCCTAAGGGCTGGTAACCGTCCGGCGATGAAGCTCCCTCCCCCGACCTTCGAGTACCTCAACGGAGAGATGCTCGAGCAGACGCCCGGCCGCGTCCGCTGCCGGTTCCGCCCGACGGAGGAGATGACGAACCCGCTCGGGGCCGTCCAGGGAGGGATCCTCGCCGCGTTCTTCGACGACACGATGGGACCCGCGGTCGTCTCGATCGCCGGCGGCCGCGGGTTCACCACCGTCTCCCTCAACGTCTCTTACCTCCGCGCGACGAAGCCAGGCGAGCCCGTCGTCTGCGAGGCCGTCGTCGTCAAGCACGGCCGGACCCAGGCCTACGTCGAGGCCTCCCTCGCGAGGGAGAGCGACGGGGCGCTGCTGGCCCGCGCCACCGCCGTCCAGCTCTTCCTCGACCCGGCGACAGGGAAGAAGGGGTAGGGGACCGGGGGACCGGAGAACCGGAGCGCCGGAGCGCCGGAGCGCCGGAGAGACCGCCCGGCTTCGAGCTCTCGTCGATTCCTCGGGGGGCCGCGTGCGGGGCGGGCATCCCTTCGGCTTCCTTCTGCGCGCGGCCGACCCGCTTCCGCTCGCGCTGCGGCCGGGCGGGGCGCCCGCGCGAACTCGCTCCGCTCAAACAGCGCGCGGGCTTCTCCCCCGCCCGGTCCTCGCGCGAGCGAGTGGGTCCCCGGCCGTGCTCGGGGTCAGCCTCCGGGAAGCCCGCCCCTCCCGCGGCCGACGTGCCTCGAGGCCTGCGACGAAGACCTCCGGGGAGCGGGTTCGACGTAGTGCTTGCAGACTACGACACGCATGCCTACATTGAGTGCATGCAGTATTCGCTGAGAGGCGTCGCTCCCGAGCTCGACGAGGCGCTCCGGGCCCGGGCGCGGGCCGAGGGGAAGAGCCTCAACGCCGTCGCCCTCGAGGCGCTCGCGGAAGGGGCCGGGCTCGGAGAATCGGCCGTCGTCCGGCGCGACCTCTCCGACGTCGCCGGGACGTGGCGGAGAGACAAGGCTGTGGAGAAGGCCCTCTCCGACCAGGACCGGATCGACGAGGCGCTCTGGAAGTGAGGCTCGCCCTCGACACGAACGCCTACGTCGACCTCTGCAAGGGCGTGGAGGAGACGGTCGGGCTCGTCGCGACGGCAGACGCGGTCTTCCTGCCGTTCGCGGTCGTCGCCGAGCTCCGCGCGGGTTTCGCGATGGGCCGCCGCTCCGCCGAGAACGAGCGGACGCTTCGCCGCTTCCTCCTGAAGCCGGGGGTCGGCGTCCTCTACCCCGACGACCAGACCTCCCACCACTACGCCTCGGCCTACCGCCAGCTCCGCCACCAGGGGACGCCGGTCCCGACGAACGATCTCTGGATCGCCGCGCTCGTCCTCCAGCACAACCTCGTCCTCCACTCTCGTGACCGCCACTTCGGCCACCTGCCGCAGATCCTGAGGGCGTAGGCCGGGCGTAGACTTTCCCTCCAGAGTCAGAACGGGAATCGTCGCGGAGGAGCCGGATGCCGCTCTCCCGGGGGACACGTCTCGGGACGTACGAGGTCCTCGCCCCGATCGGGGCCGGAGGCATGGGGGAGGTGTGGCGGGCGAGGGACACGAAGCTCGCGCGTGACGTCGCGGTGAAGGTCCTCCCCGACCACCTCTCGGACGACCCGAGGGCGCTCGCCCGGTTCGAGAACGAGGCGAAGGCGGTGGCCGCGCTGTCGCACCCGCACATCCTGTCGATCTTCGACTTCGGCACTTCTGAAGGCATCTCGTACGTCGTCATGGAGCTTCTCGAAGGCGAGACGCTCCGGGTGCTGCTCGCGCGCGGACCGCTGCCGCTTCGGAAGGCCCTGGAGATCGCCTCCCAGCTCGCCGACGCGCTCGCGGCGGCACACGAGAAGGAGATCGTCCACCGCGACGTCAAGCCCGAGAACGTCGTCGTCACGAAGGACGGGCGCGCGAAGCTCCTCGACTTCGGACTCGCGCGGCAAGACCCTACGTTCCGGTCCGGCGACGACTCCCGCTCTCCGACCCTCACTCGGAACACCGACCCCGGCGCGATTGTCGGCACGGTCGCGTACATGTCGCCGGAGCAGGCACAGGGCCTTCCCGCGGGCTTCCGATCAGACCAGTTCTCCCTCGGCACGGTCCTCTACGAGATGCTGACGGGCCGGCGGCCGTTCCACGGCCCGTCCTCGGCCGAGACGCTCACCGCGATCATTCGCGCGGATCACGAGCCGATCGGCGGGGTCGTACCAGCCCCCGTCCGCTGGATCGTCGACCGTCTCCTCGCGAAGGACCCGGCCGACCGCTACGCCGCGACACGCGACCTCGCGAGGGACCTCGAGACCTGCCGCCTGCGCCTGTCCGAAGCGACGACGAGCGCCGTCGACGAGTCCGCCGCGAAGAGTGCGGCGAAGGCGGGGCGCCGAGGTGCCTGGCTCGCGGCGGGCACGGTGGCTCTCCTGTGCGCGGTGGTCGGTGCCTACCGGCTCGGCTCGGTGCGCGGGGATGCGAAGCGATCGTCCGCGGCCGTCCCGAAGCTCGTGCAGCTGACGTGGGAGGCGGGCGCCGAGGGGCAGCCGTCGATCTCGCCGGACGGCGGGAGCTTCCTGTATGTCGCGGGTCCGCCCGGGAATTCGGACATCTTCGTCCGAAGGGTCGGGGGCGAGACCGCCACGAATCTGACGAAGTCCTTCGGCGGGAGCGATGCCAGGCCGGCGTACTCCCCGGACGGGCGGTCGATCGCGTTCTGGTCCGAGCGGGAGGGGGGCGGGATCTTCGTCATGGGCGCGACGGGCGAATCGCCCCGCCGGCTGACGGATGTCGGCGTCGGGCCGCGGTGGTCCCCGGGTGGCGGGGAGATCGTGTACACGATCAAGGGCGCGGAAGCCTCTGCGGCCGAGATCTGGATCGTCGACGTGGCCACGGGCGCGAAGCGTAAGGTCTACGACGGAAACGGCATCGACCCGACCTGGTCGCCGGGCGGAAAGCGCATCGCCTTTCACCAGCGCCCTCTCGGCGACGCTCTTGGGCAGCGCGAATCGCTCTCGACGATCCCCGTCGCGGGCGGAACGCCCAGGGAGGTCCTGGAGATCCCGGGTTCGCTCGCGTCGGAGCCGTACTGGGCGGGGGAATGGCTCTACTTCGTGAGCGCCGCGGGAGGTAGCCCGAACGTCTGGCGCGTCCGCGTGGACGAGTCGTCGGGAGAACGGATCGGGGCCGCGGAGCCGGTGATCACGACGGAGCTTTCCTATCATCCGGCGTCGACGCCGGACGGCAGGCGTCTCGTCTGCGATTTCCTGCGTCTCTCGAACAAGCTCGAGCGCTACGCGTTCGACCCCATCAAGGGGAGACTTCTCGGCGAGGCGAAGGAAGTCCTGTCCATCTCACGCCAGATGGATCTGGCCGCCGTCTCCCCCGATGCGCGGTGGCTCGCGGTGGTCCTCTTCGAGCACGACGGCGGGCAGGACCTTCTCCTCGTCCGCGCCGACACCGGCGAAACCCGCCGGATGACCAACGATTCGCTGAGAGAGGACTACTTCGTCTGGGCGCCGGATTCCTCGCGTCTCTACTTCGCCGTCGCGAGGGGAGGCGTCAGCGAGACGTGGAGCATCCACTCGGACGGCAGCGGACGCGAGCTCGTCGTGCCGCGCGTCGGCGACGAGGGGGTGAAGCCCGCCTGGGCCTCCCCGGACGGCAGGACGCTCTACGTGAGGGTCGGCACGGCGGAGCGGCTCCACACCGTCGATCTCGGGCTGCCCCTGGAGAGAAGGTCGCCTGTGCCGCTTCCGCGCCCGGAGTCGGGCGGGGAGTTCGACGTGGCGAGCGGTTCTCCGGACGGGCAGTGGCTGGTGGGCTATCCGACGCGTGTGTCGTCCGGCGTGCGCCGGCCGCTGCTCCTCTACGACGTGAGGAGGAGGACGTACGAGACGCTGGCCGAGCTGGAGGCGAACCGGCCGTGCGCGTTCCTCCCGGACTCGCGGCGCATCCTCCTCCATCGGCTCGGCCGGCTGGAGATCCTCGACCGGGTCACCAGAAAGATGACGCCGGCAGGCGACGTCTCGTCGCACACGGGCGAAATCGGAGTCTCTGCGGACGGCCGGTCCCTCTTCACGATGAGCGGATCCTGGGACGGCGACATCTGGATGCTCGACTACGGGAAGGAGCGCTAAGGAGTCTCGCCGGCCGGAAGCGGCCTTCGCCGATCGTTCTCCCCGATCTGAACTCGGATACACACGGGACGTGAGCGGGCGGGAGGGGTGTCCCGCGAGCGACCGTTCGAGCACGCGCGGGGCACCCGCACGGCTCCGCGAGCAGGCCATCGGGAGAAGCGGACGCGCTGTTTGACGAACGAAGTGAGGAGTTCGCGGCCGCGCCGATGGCCCGCGCAGCGGGGCCGATGCGGGTCGCGCGCGCGCAGAGGTCGCCGTGGGACACCCCTCCCGCACGCGGGCTCGAGGCAAGAACCGCGAAGCTGGTTCCTTTCCTGTGCCCCGGTGCCCCGGTGCCCCGGTGGGGCACTCCCCGCTACGCCAGGAGCGCCGCCCGCCACCTCGACATCCCCGTCGCGGCGACGAGCTCCTCCGCGGGGAGAGCCCGGCCGGCGGCGAGGTTGGCGCGGGCGGCGTCGACGAGGACGGCGCGGGAGGCGAGGACGCCGGGGTCGATGGCGAGGGACTTCGCGGTCGCGTCTCGGCGCGCCTTGAGGGCGTTGACGGCCTTCTCGAGCTCGGGCTCGGGGCGGACGATCGCGCCGCGGCGGGCCGGGGGCCAGGCGGAGGAGGGGAGCGCGCGGGCCTTCTCGAGCGCCTCGCGGACGCGGGCGGCGAAGGCGGGGTGGAGGCCGCGCGGGAAGAGCTTGCCGAGGTCGTGCTCGCCCCCCGCGGCGCGCCGGACGACGGCGACGAGCGCCTCGTTGTGGAGGACGCGGAACGGCGGGAGGTCGAGGGCGCGGGCGCGCTCCTCGCGCGCGAGCCAGAGCTCGCGGAGGAAGGCGCGCTCCTTCGACGTCAGGGCGTTCGAGCCCTTGATGCGCCAGTCGGTCTCGGGGTCGTCGGGGGCGGGAGAGAGGTCCTGCGCGACGAGGCGGGCGCACTCCTCCGCGTGCCATTCGAGCCGCTTCTTCGAGACGAGGTCGGCCTCGAGCGAGGCGACGAGGGCGTGGAGGTGGAGGACGTCGGAGGCCGCGTAGGCGACGAGCTCGGGGGCGAGGGGACGGCGGCTCCAGTCGGCGCGCTGGCTCGACTTGTCGAGCGTGACGCCGAGGCGCGCGGCGAGGAGCGCGGCGAGGCCGATCTCGGGAAGGCCGAGGAGCTGCGCCGCGATCATCGTGTCGAAGATCTCGCGAGGCCGGAAGCCGTAGCCGCGCGAGAGGAGGCGCAGGTCGTAGTCGGCGCCGTGGAGGAGGAGCCGCCGCGAGGAGAGCGCGGCGAGGAGCGGCGCGAGGTCGAGGCCGGCGAGCGGGTCGACGAGCGAGGCCTCTCCGTCGCGCGAGAGCTGGATGAGGCAGACCTTTTCGAAGTAGTGGTGGAAGGAGTCGGCCTCGGTGTCGAGCGCGACCGGGTCTGCGGGGTGCGCGGCGAGGTCTTCGACGAGGCGCGCGAGACCTTCGGGACGTTCGGCGAGGAGAGGCGTCTGTCCGGCGTAAGTCTGCGAATCGGCGTTCGTCACGGGCGAGCGCAAGGGTAGCACTGCGGGGGGCTTTCTCCTTGACGTGCCGAGAAACGGGGGCGGATACTCCGTGTGGGAAAAAGTGGCCAAGAGTGGTCGATCGTGGGCGTAAAGGATGCCGCGGTCGTCACCCCCGCCCCTTCCACCCGAAACGAGAGATGGAACGCCTCCGGGGAAGCGCCGAGTCGACCGTCGACGAGAAGGGCCGGATCAAGGTCCCGGCGGTCTTCCGCGAGCCGATCGAGTCGGCGTACGGGAACGAGTTCTTCGTCACGTCTCTCACGGGCGTGGAGATTCTCGTCTATCCGCTGCCGGTCTGGGCGGCCTTCGAGGAGAAGCTCGCCGCGCTGCCGTTCGTCCACCGCGGCCGGACGAAGTTCCTCGAGCGCTACAACACCTACGGGCAGACCGTCCGGATGGACGGCCAGGGTCGGCTCCTGATCCCCGCGCTCCTGCGCGAGACGTCCGGCGTCGGGAGCGACGTCCTCGTCCTCGCGCAGGCCGACTCGCTCAAGGTCGTCGACAAGGCGCGCCACTTCGCCGCCATCGCCTCCGCGCCGATCACCGATGAGGACTACGACGATCTGGCCCGCTCTCTCTGACGTCGAGGTGCCGTGGAGCGTCCCGTGCACGTCCCCGTCCTCCTCCGCGAGGTCCTCGAGGCCCTCCGGCCGGAGCGGGGCGGCGTCTACGTCGACGCGACGCTCGGCCTCGGGGGCCACGCCGAGGCGATCCTCGCCGCCTCGCCCGACGTCCGCCTCGTCGGCATCGACCGCGACCCGGAAGCTCTCGATCTCGCGCGCGAGCGTCTCGCGCGCTTCGGCGACCGCTTCGTCGCCGTGGAGGGGCGCCACGAGGAGCTGGCCCTCCACCTCGACCGGCTGGGGCTCCCCGAGGTGGACGGGATCCTCGCCGACCTCGGCGTCTCCTCGATGCAGCTCGACCGGGCGGAGAGGGGCTTCTCATTCATGAAGGACGGACCTCTCGACATGCGCATGGGCCGCTCGGGCCCCACCGCGGCCGACCTCGTCGCCGAGCTCCCCCCGGAGGAGCTCGCCCGCGTCTTCCGCGAGTACGGCGAGGAGCCGCGCGCGAAGGCCGTGGCCCGGACGCTCGCCGAGGCGAGGAAGGAAGCCCCGATCCGGACGACGGGCGAGCTCCGCCGCCTCGTGACGAAGGCCGTCGGCTCCCGGCGCGAGGAGGGGAGGGACCCCGCCACGCGCGTCTTCCAGGCGCTCCGCATCGCGACGAACCGCGAGCTCGTCGAGCTCGAGCGGTTCCTCGACGACGCGATCTCGCGCCTCTCGCTCGGCGCGCGCCTCGCGGTCCTCTCGTACCACTCCCTCGAGGACCGGATCGTCAAGGACGTCTTCCGCGACCGCTCGGCCGGCTGCAGCTGCCCGCCGTCGTTCCCCGTCTGCGTCTGCTCGCGCCGCCGCGTCCTCGCGCTCGTCACCCGAAAGGCGGTCCGCCCCTCGCCCGAGGAGCTCCACGAGAACCGGCGCGCCCGCTCGGCGAGGATGCGGGTCGCGGAGCGGGTCGCCTCGGGGCCCCCGAGGTCCGGCTGAGGGGCCGTGTACACCGTCCGGCGCCCCGTCGAGAACGTCTACCTCGTCCGCGAGCCTGACCGACGGCGGACCCGGGAGCTCCTCGCCCTGCTGCTCTGCGCGCTTCCCCCGATGGCGGTCCTCTTCGGCGCCATCTGGACGAACCTCGAGACGTTCCGGCTCGGCTACCAGATCGAGCGCCTCCAGAAGCAGAAGGAGGGGCTCCTCGAGAAGCAGCGCCAGCTCGAGATGGAGCGCGCGCGCGTCTCGGCCCTCGCGCGCGTCGAGGGGGTCGCCCGCGATCGCCTCGGCCTCGTCACGCCCGGCCGGGGGCAGGTCGTCTACGTGAAGGACGGGGCCCTCGGGCCGTCCGCCGTCGCGGCCTCTCCCGCTCCCGAGCTGCCGGAGGTCCAGGGCCCGCCCGCCCCGGTGAGGACGGAGGAGGGCTTCTGAGCGCCCCCGCCCCCCGCCCGTCCGCTCGCCGCGCCTACGTCCTCGTCGGCGTCGCCGCGGTCTGGATCCTCGCGCTCCTCTTCCGCCTCTTCGAGCTGCAGGTCGTGCGGCACGACGAGTTCGTGAGGCGCGCGAGGAGACAGCAGGAGAGGACGGTCGAGCTCGCGCCACGGCGCGGGGCGATCGTCGACCGCGACGGGCGGCCTCTCGCCGTCACGGCGACGGTCGAGTCGGTCTTCGCGATCCCCTCCGACATCGACGACCCCGCGGCGGTCGCCAGGGCGCTCGCGCCCGTCGTCGGCCTCCCCGTCGCAGAGCTGAAGAGGAAGCTCTCCGACCGCGAGCGGGACTTCGTCTGGGTGGCCCGGCGCGTCAGCGAGGAGACGGCCCGGGCCGTCCGCGACGGGGCGATCCCGGGCGTGCGCCTCCTGAAGGAGTCGGCGCGGCGCTACCCCGAGGGCGCGCTCGCGGCGCCGGTCGTCGGCTACGTCGGCACCGACAGCCAGGGGCTCGCGGGGCTCGAGTACAGCTGGGACGCGGAGGTCCGCGGACGCCCCGCGCGCGTCACCGTCCTGCGCGACGCCGCGCAGCGCTCGTACGCCATCCGCCGCGGCACGCCGGCCGGCGGCGGCCGCCGGACGACGGACGAGGTCGAGGGCGCCTCGCTGCAGCTGACGCTCCACGCCGGGCTGCAGCACCTCGCCGAGGCCGAGCTCCAGAAGGTCTGCGAGGAGTACCGGGCCCGCTCGGCCTCGGCGATCGTGATGGACCCGGCGACGGGCGAGGTCCTCGCGATGGCGACCTGGCCGTCGTTCGACCCGAACCGCTGGAACGAGGCGAGCGCGGAGGCGCGCCGCTGCCGGCCGATCTCCGACGCCTACGAGCCCGGCTCGACCTTCAAGGTCATCACGGCGGCCGCGGCGATCGACGCGGGGACGCTCGGCCCCGACGACGTCGTCAACTGCGGCGGCGGGAGCCTGACGATCGGCCGGACGACGATCCACGAGCACGGCCGCGCGGCGTGGGCGGCGCTGCCGCTCATCGACGTCCTCGCGCACTCCTCCAACGTCGGCGCCGCCTACATCGGCCTCGGCCTCGGCAAGGCGGGCTTCCACAGGGCGGTACGCGCCTTCGGCTTCGGGGGCAAGACGGGCATCGACCTCGAAGGGGAGACGCCGGGGCTCCTGCGCGACCCGGCCTCGTGGAGCGCGCTCTCCCTCCCGACGATGTCCTTCGGCCAGGAGATCGGCGTCAACGCGCTGCAGCTCACGCGCGCCTTCTGCGCGATCGCGAGCGGCGGCCTCCTCCCGACGCCGCACCTCGTCTCGGCGATCTCGCGCCCCGGCACGGGCCCCGAGCGGAAGGCGCCGCCCGCGCCGACCCGCGTCATCTCGGAGGAGACCTCCGCCGCGATGCGCCGTCTCCTCGTGAAGGTCGTCGAGGCGGGCACCGGGAAGAAGGCGGCCGTCCCGGGCTTCACCGTCGCGGGCAAGACGGGGACGGCGCAGAAGGCGGTCCCCGGCGCGGGCTACTCGAACGACCGCTACGTCTCCTCGTTCTTCGGCTTCCTCCCGGCCGAGCGGCCGCGCGCCGTCATCGGCGTCGTCGTCGACGAGCCGCGCGGGAAGACCTACGGCGGCGACGTCGCGGCCCCGGTCTTCTCCGTCCTCGCCGCCGAGGCGATGCGCCTGATGAACGAGCCGGGCCGGCCGCAGGACGACCGCGTGCTGCCGTCGATCCTCACGGCCGACCTCTCGCGCGGAGCGGGGCCTGTCGCGGGCGAGCTCCCGCCCGGCCTCCTCCCCGCCTCGAACCGCGCCCCGGAGCCGACGGAGGACCCGGCCCTCCTCCCGCCGGGCGAGCGCCTCGTCCCCGACGTGGCGGGGCGGCCGGCCCGCGAGGCGGTCCAGGCGCTCGCGCAGCGCGGCTTCGCCGTGAAGCTCGCGGGGCACGGCTTCGTCGTGGCCCAGGAGCCGGCGGCGGGGACGCCGCTCCCGCGCGGGAGCGCGGTCCGCCTGACCCTCTCCTTCGGCACGCCCGTCAACGACGCGGCCCTCGGGAGCCTCCCGGCGGCCGGCGCGGAGGCGACCGCGCCGTGAGGCTCTCCGAGCTCGTGGCGGGGATCCCGCACCGGCGGGTGGGCCCTCCGGGCGACCCGGAGCTCCGCGCCGTCACGCACGACTCGCGCCGCGCCGGTGCGGGCGTCCTCTTCGCCGCCTTCCCGGGGAAGAAGCTCGACGGCCGCGCGTTCGTCGCCGACGCCGTCCTCGCCGGAGCTCCGGCCGCCGTCGGCCCCGCCCCGGCGCCCGACGGGGTCGAGGTGCCGTACGTGGAGGTCGACGACCCGCGCCGCGCCGCGGGACTCCTCGCCGCCCGCCTCGCGGGCGACCCGAGCGCGAAGCTCGTGATGGCGGGCGTGACGGGGACGAGCG
>JBDIBE010000065.1:0-12284 GCA_039812785.1 Thermoanaerobaculia bacterium
CGCCTCTTCCGCGCTCCCGGCCCTGCGCGACGCCCTCTGGGACCGCGACGAGGACGTCCGGCGCGGCGCGGCACTGGCCCTCGCGCGAGTCGACCCCGCGGCGTGGCTCCGCGCCCCATCCTGGGAGGCGACGCTCGCGACGGTCGAGCGGCTCGTGCCGCTCCTGATGAAGGAGCACCACGTGCCCGGCGTCTCGATCGCGCTCGTGAGGGACCGGAAGGTCGCCTTCTCGAAGGCCTGGGGCGTCGCCGACGCGAAGACGGGCGCGACCGCCACGACGGCGACGCTCTTCGAGGCCGCCTCGATGACGAAGCCGGCCTTCGCGTACGTCGCGCTGAAGCTCGTCGAGGAAGGGAAGCTCGACCTCGACCGGCCGATCGCGGAGGTCGTCGACCTTCCCTCCGTCCCGGGTCAGGCCGACCTCGCGCGGGTCACGCCGCGGATGGTCCTCTCCCACACCTCCGGCCTGCCGAACTGGAGGCCGGGAGGCGAGGAGCGCGACGGGCCTCTCCCCGTCCTCTTCGAGCCGGGATCCCGCTTCGGCTACTCGGGCGAGGCGATCTACCAGCTCCAGCGCGCCGTCGAGAAGGTGACGGGAGCGCCGCTCGAGGAGTACGCGAAGGGCGCCCTCTTCGCGCCCCTCGGCATGGAGCACGTGTCGTTCGGCTGGACCCCGGACATCGACGCCGCGCTCGCGACGGGGCACGACGAGGAGGGGAAGCCGAAGGAACGGGCGCGCTACCGCCATCCGAACGCGGCCTACACGCTCGTGACGACGGCTCCCGACTACGCCCGCTTCCTGACGGCGATCCTCGACCCGGGCGCGTTCGGTGAGAAGGCGCTCTCTCGCGCGGGCCTCGAAGCGATGCTGAAGCACGCCGTCCGCGCCGACGCGCGCGACCCGATCGAGAGACCAGGCCGCGCACGCGGCGGCGCCGTCTTCTGGGGCCTCGGCTGGGGGATCAACGAGACGCCGGGAGGCGACGTCGTCTACCACAGCGGCGCGAACCAGACGGGGTTCCGCTGCTACTCCCAGGTCTCGCCGTCCCGCGGGACCGGGATCGTCGTCCTGACGAACGGCCTCGGCGGCGGCGCGCTCTGGACGCGCCTCGTCGCCGCGATCGGGGATGTCTGAGCCTCAGTACGACGTCGACTTCGACGAGAGGAACTTCCGGAGGACGCCGAAGAAGGCGTCGGGCTTCTCGAGGTAGACGACGTGGCCGGAGCCCTCGATCGGCTCCCAGCGCGCGTCGCGGAAGACGGAGAGGAGCTTCCGCTGCACCCACGGCGGGATCGTCCGGTCCTCGGCGCCCGGCACGACGAGGACCGGCCCGGGAAAGGCCGCGTAGCCCGGGAGGTTCGCGTCGAGCGCGGCGAAGAACGGGTCCTGCGCGAGCGTCAGCCGGATGAGCGCGTGCGTCCGGTCGCGGTACCTGTCGTGGAAACGCGCGCGGAGCGCAGGGAGGCTCTCCTTCATCGAGGAGACGAACGCCTCGCCGAAGATCTTCTCGTACATGTAGTGCGTGTAGAGCTCGAAGACCTCCGGCCCGCCACGGTAGAAGCGGAGGGAGATCTCCTGGTACATCGAGAAGAGCTCCTCGTGCGAGAGGAGGATCCCCGAGAGGGTCAGCGTGTGGAGCCTGTCCGGGTGGAGGCGCGCGACCTCCGCCGCCACGAAGCCGCCGTACGAGACGCCGACGGCGTGGACCTTCGCGATGCCGAGCTCGTCGAGGATCCGCGGGAGGTACCCGGCGAGCTCCGGGATCGAGTAGGGCTCGTCGGGCGCCGAGGAGAGCCCCTGCCCGAGGTAGTCGTAGAGGACGACGTCGTACGCGTCGAGGAGGCGCGGGAGGACCCCGTACCAGGCGCGGGTGTGCATCGCGAGGCCATTGAGGAGGCAGACGGCCTCCCTGTCGCCCTTCCCGACGTACTCCCACCGGATCCGGTGCTCCCCGACCGCGAGGAACCCCTCGCGGTCGGGGACGAGCTCGGCCATCAGCTCGCCGGGGTAAGGACCGTGCAGACCGACGCGCAGACCGGCCCGCCGATGTTGAACGTCGCCGCCGCGCGCGGGCTCGGGACCTGGAGCTCCTTCGGCACCTTCCCGAGGAGCTGCCAGGCGCACCAGCCGACCATCGCGATGCCGGTCGCGCCGATCGGGTGCCCCTTGGCGATGAGGCCGCCCGAGGTGTTGATGCCGCACTCCCCCTCGACGCGGGCCTTCCCCTCGCGCCAGTAGCGGGCGCCGTGGCCCGGCTCGGCCTTGCCGATGACCTCGGCGCCGATCGCCCCCATGACGCTGAAGCAGTCGTGGACCTCGGCGACGTTCACGTCCGCGGGCGAGAGCCCCGCGCGGCGGTAGGCCGCGGCCATCGCGGCGTTTGCCGCCTTCGGGCGGAGGACGTCGCGGCCTTCCTTCTTCAGCGGGTCGGTCGCCTGGCCCCAGCCCGCGAGGCGGGCGCAGTCGGCCTTCGCGACGCCGAGCTTCGCGAGGCCCTCCTCCGTGGCGAGGAGCATCCCGGCCCACCCGTCGGAGATCTGCGAGGCGTCGTAGGTCTTCAGGGGGAGGCCCTCGACGACGTACCGGTTGATCCCCTCGATCTTCATCGCCGCCTCGAGGGTCACCTCGTTCTTCTGCATCTGGGCGAACGGGTTCTTCCGGGCGTTCTCGTACTCGGCGACGGCGATCGCGGTGACCTCCTCCTCGGGGACGTTCCAGCCGTCCATGTAGGCCTTCATCACCTCCGCGAAGAGGTGCGGGAAGACGAAGGTCTTGCCGGGGCGCTCGTCGGGGTGCGAGTAGTAGCCGAGGACCTTTCCGACGAGCTTGCCGTCCATCTTCCCCTCGGCGTCGCGCATCTTCTCGAAGCCGACGGCGAGGCCGACGTCGCCGTCGCCGAGCATCAGCTTCTGGGCGACGGCGAGGATCGCCTGCCCGCCCGTGGCGCAGGCGTTCTCGACGCTCTCGATCGGCTTGGCCTCGAGGCCCGGCGTCATCGCGAGGAGCCCCGAGAGGAGCCCCTGCTCGTTGAGGGAGAGGTTGCAGACGGCGCCGATCGTGGCGACGTCGACGGCGGAGCACTCCGCCTTCACCGAGGAGCACGTCTCCTCGGCGGCCTTGCGGATGATCTCGGGGACGGTCGCGCCGAGGAGCTTCCCGAACTTCGACTGCTGGTAGGCGGCGATGTAGATCGGCTTCACGGTCTTCCTCCGTTCCGCTCGGGTTCGCGCGTCTTCTCCTCGGCCGGGAGCGGGTGCCGGGCGAGGAAGGCGAGGAGGCGGGAGAGGGTCTCCGCGGGCTTCTCGACGACGAGGCCGTGCCCGCAGCCGGGGACGACCGCGAGCTCGCCGCGCGGCACGGCTGCCGCGAGCGACTCGCCCCACGGGCGGGGCATCGCGCGGTCCCCTTCCGCGAGGAGGACGAGGACGGGGCAGGTCACGTGCGGGAGGAGGGGCCTCACGTCGAGCCCCTCGAGCGCCGAGAGGAGCGAGGCGAGCCCGGAGAACCAGGAGTCGGGGAGGAACGAGACCGCGGCGCGCCGGGCCGCGATCTCCTCCGCGTGCGCCTCGGCCCATTCCCTCGAGAACGCGAAGGCCGAGACGAGGTCGTAGACCCGCTCGCGCGAGCCCCCCGCGAGCGCCTCGCGGCACGCGACGGCCATCCGGTCCGCCTCGGCCCACATGTCGGGCGAGACACGGTCCGCCACGGTCATCGCGACGAGAGAGGCCACGCGTTCCGGCGCGAGCGCCGCGAGGTGGAGGCCGGCGAAAGCGCCGTAGCTCGTCCCGGCGACGTGGCACCGCGCGACGCCGAGGTGGTCGAGGAGCGCGAGGAGGTCCTCCGCGTGCCCCGGGAAGCCCTCGGGCCTCTCGCCCGGCGAGCGGAGCATCCCGCGCAGGTCGCATCGGACGACCCGGTGCCGCTCCGCGAGCGGCGGGACGTAGGCGTCCCACGCCGTGAAGCTCATCATCCCGCCGTTCAGCAGGAGGAGCGGCTCGCCCTCCCCGTCGACCTGGTGCGCGAGGAGGGCGGGAGGATTCACGGGGCGCCCCTGCCGGCGAGGTAGGCGTCGCGGAGCTCCCCCTTCACGACCTTCCCGTAGGCCGTCCGCGGGAGCGCCTCGACGAAGACGACGTCCTTCGGGAGCTTGTAGCGGGCGAGGCGCGACTCGGCGAAGGCGAGGAGCTCTCCCTTCGTCGCGGCTTCTCCCGGGCGGAGGACGACGAAAGCGACGCCGACCTCGCCCCACGTCGGGTCGGGGACGCCGGCGACGGCCGCGTCCATCACGGCCGGGTGGAGGAGGAGCTCCCCCTCGATCTCGGCAGGGTAGACGTTCACGCCGCCGGAGATGAGCATGTCCTTGCGGCGCCCCGCGATCGTGAAGAAGCCGTCCGCGTCCTTCCGGGCGAGGTCGCCCGTGTGGAAGAAGCCGTCGTCGTCGAGCGAGGCGGCCGTCGCCTCGGCGTTCTTCCAGTAGCCCTTCGTGACGTGCGGGCCGCGGAGGCAGAGCTCCCCCACCTCGCCGGCGGGCACCTCGGAGCCCGACTCGTCGACGAGCTTCGCGTCGGTCATCATGAGAGGCCTGCCGATCGACCCCTTCTTCGCGACCGATTCCTCGACCGACATCGCGAAGCAGTTCACGCCGACCTCGGTGAGGCCGTACCCCTGCTTGAAGACGACGCCGCGCGCCTGGTAGGCCTCGATGAGGTAGAGCGGCAGCGGCGCCCCGCCGCTGATGAGCCAGCGGATCGAGGAGAGGTCGGCCGTCTCGAACGAGGGGTGCTCGAGGAGCAGCTTCCAGATCGTCGGGACGCCGAGGACGACGGTGCAGCGCTCCTTCGCCACGGTCGCCCAGATCTCCGCGGCGTCGAAGCCCGCGTGGAGGACGATCGTCCCGCCCGCGGCGAAGATCGGCGCGAAGAAGGCCCCGAGCCCGCCCGCGTGGTAGAGCGGCGTGAAGACGGGGCTGACGTCGTGCTCGTCCAGACCCCAGCAGAGGGCTGTGTTCCAGGCGTTCCAGGAGGTCATCCGGTGCGGGACCATGACCCCCTTCGGCCTTCCCGTCGTGCCGCTCGTGTAGAGGAGGAGGTGGAGGTCCTCGCCCTCGCAGCGGGTCCGCTCGAAGGGAGCGTCGGGAAGCGCGGCGAGAGAGGCCGCGAGGGAGAGGTCGCCCTCCGCCGCGGGCGCGTCGAGGGCGATCCGCCGCGGGACCGCCGCCTCGGCGCGGAGGGCGGCGACCGTCTCCGCGAGCTCGCCCCCGTAGACGAGGGCCGAGACGTCCGCGTTCCGGACGATGAAGGCGAGCTCGTGCGGCGTCAGCCGCGTCCCGAGGGGGACGAGGACGAGCCCCGCCTTCGCCGCGGCGAAGAAGAGGTCGACGTACTCGACCCTGTTGTGGGCGAGGAGGGCGACGCGGTCCCCCTTCACGAGGCCCAGCCCGTCGCGGAGGAAGGCCGCGACCCGCTCGGCGCGCGCGTTCAGCGCGCGGTAGGTGAGCCGCTCGCCGGTCGGCACGAAGACGAGGGCGCGCTTCTCCGGGGAGAGGCGCGCCCGCTCGCCGAGGACGTCGGCGTGGATCACGGGGCCTCCGGCGCGGCGGCCGGCCCGGGAGGCGGCCCCGCGAGCAGCGTTCCGAGGGCGGCCGCGAAGGCGGCGGGGCACTCCTGCTGCGGGACGTGCCCGCAGCGCGGCAGCTCGGTGACGCGCGCCTTCGGCAGCTCGGCCCGCATCCTCTCCGCGTAGGAGATCGGCAGGAGCTGGTCGGAGGCGCCCCAGAGAAGGTCGACCGGGACGTCGAGCCCGCCGAGCCTGCCGTCGAGGACGTACGGCTCCATCTCGCCGCTCGTCGCCGCGAGCCGCGCGAGCGGGCCCGTCGCGGCCTGCCTCACGACGTCGTCGAGGACGAAGTCGGGGACGCGGATCGAGCCCGGGTCACGGAGCTTGTCGACCGCCGCCCGCGCCTCGGCCCGGTCCTTCGGGAGGAGCGTGATCCCCTCGGCGGCGTGCTTCAGCGGCCCCCCGTTGACGAGGACGAGGCGCTCGACGCGCTCCGGGTGCTCCTTCGCCCAGAGGCAGGCGAGCCAGGCGCCGAGGGAGTTGCCGACGATCGTCACCTTCCCTTTCGGCGCGGCCGCGTCGAGGACGGCCGAGAAGCCGGAGAGGAGCATCGGCACGGAGATCGGGCCGGCTTCCGGCGCGCTCGCGCCGTGGCCCGCGAGGTCGGGGACGACGAGCGTCCGCCCGGGGAGGAGCTTCGGGACGACGAGCGACCAGGCCGACGCCTGGTCTCCCGCGCCGTGGAGGAGGACGAGGACGGGACCGCTCCCGCCGCGGAAGAACGCCTGCTCGCCGGCGGGCGACGCGGTTCGGGCCTTCTCGAGGCCCGCCTTCGCGAGCGCGCGGCGGCCCGCCGCGGCGTACGCCGCGAGGGGCCGCATCCGCGCCCAGAGGAACGCGCCGACCGCCGCGAGGAGAAGGACGGCGGCCGCGGCGAGGAGGAGCTTCACGGTTCGACTCATCGAGGGCCTCCGCGCCGCGGCCGGGCCCTCAGGTCATCCGGATCGCGACGCCGGCCTGGTTGTACCCCACGCCGGAGCCGATCATGACGACGAGGTCGCCCTTCTTCACCTTCCCCTGCTCGAGGGCGTCGTCGAGCGCCATCGGGATGCAGGCCGAGCCGGTGTAGCCCCACTTCTCCATGATCGTGTGGGCCTTCTCGACCGGAAGGCCGAGGTCGTTCATGACGAGCTCGATGGAGGGCTTCCTCACCTGCGTGAAGATGACCTGGTCGACGTCGGAGAGGGCGAACCCGCCCTCGCGGGCGAGCCGGCGGACGAGCCTCGGCCACCCCTCGTGGTTGATCTCGGGCGGGTACCTCTCGACCATCCGGACCGTCGTCTTCCCCGCCGCGACGTTCTCGACCGTCGCCGGCTCGGCGGTGCCGCCCGCAAAGATGCCCCAGCACTTCGCGTACTCGCCGCCCGCCTGCATCGCGGCGTTCAGGAAGCCGGGCTCGTCGCCCCCCTGGAGGACCGCCGCGCCCGCGCCGTCGCCGTAGAAGAAGACCATCGGGTCGTTCGGGTCGGCCAGCTTGTGCATGAGGTAGACGCCGACGACGAGGACGTTCTTCAGCGCCGGGTTCGTCGCGATGAGGCCGGAGGCGGCGGCGATCCCGGTCGGGAACGACGCGCAGGCGCAGCCGACGTCGAACGTGCCGGCGTTCTTCGCGCCGAGCTTCCCCTGGAGGACGACGGAGGTGGCCGGCGTGACGTAGTCGGGCGAGTCGGTGCCGAGGATGATCAGGTCGAGGTCGAGCGGAGTCAGCCCCGCCCGCTCGAGGGCCTGCTGCGCCGCGGGGAGCGCGACGTCGGACGTCGCCCACTCCTCGGGGGCGTAGAAGCGGGTCCGGATGGCGCTCGAAGCCTCCATCTTGTCGACGAAGTCCGGGAGCAGCGGCCAGCGCGGCTTCAGGGAGTCGTTCGTCACCTCGATCGGCGGGACGAACCGCCCGGTCGAGACGATGCGCGCGTAGCGGGCCACGGCGCTAGGTCCCCGTGACGAGGCCGCCGTCGACCGAGAGGACGGCGCCGTGGACGAACGCCGCCTGGTCCGACGCGAGCCAGACGTAGGCGTTCGCGATGTCCTCGGGCTCGCCCATCCGGCCGATCGGCGTGTGGGCGACCATCCCGTCGAGGACCTTCTGGGGCATCGCCTTCAGGATCTCCGTCGCCACGAAGCCGGGGCAGACGGCGTTGACGCGGATCCGGAACTTCCCGAGCTCGCGCGCCCACGTCTTCGTCATCCCGATGACGCCGCTCTTCGTCGCGACGTAGTTCGTCTGGCCGAAGTTGCCGTAGAGGCCGACGACGGAGGAGGCGTTGAGGACGACGCCGCCGCCCGCCGCGATCATGTGCGGCGTCACGGCGCGCGTGCAGAGGAACACACCCTTCAGGTTCACGCCGATGACGTCGTCCCACTGCTCGTCCGTCATCGTCGCCTGCACGGCGCCGTCCTTGTACTTGACGAGCTGGGCGTCCCTCACGATCCCGGCGTTGTTGACGAGGACGTCGACGCGCCCCCACTTCGCGACCACGTCGGCCACGGCGGCGTTCACGGACGCCGCGTCGGCGACGTTGACCTTCGCGACGAGGACGTCGGCCGCGCCCGCGGCCTTCAGCTCGTCGGCGAGAGCCGCCGCGTCCGCGACGTCCCAGGCGGCGACCTTCGCTCCCTCTTTCGCGAAGCGGAGCGCCGTGGCCTTTCCGATGCCGGCAGCCGCGCCGGTCACGACGACCGATCGGCCCGCGAGTCCCGTTTCGATGCTCATGGCGGACTCTCTCCTTGCGCCGTCCGCGGACGGCGACCGTCGCCCCGGCCCGCCGGGGCGGAAGGTCCCGCGGGCGGTCTGCCCGCCCGCGGGACGGCTGTGGGTGTCGCGGTCCCGTCGCCTAGAAGGCGAACCGGAGACCGAGCTGGATCTCGCGCGACGGGAGCGTCGCGCTCGCCTTTCCGAAGTTCGCGTTCGGGACGGCGACGGCCTTGGGGTTCGCGAGCGTCGGGCCAGAGAGGTATTCGGCGCCGTCGATCGAGGCCGGGTCGTAGTTGACCGAGTTGAAGAGGTTGAAGCCCTCGGCGACGACCTCGAGGGTCGTCGGACCGATCGCGAACGACTTCGTGATCCGGAGGTCGAAGCTCCGGTAGACGGGGCCGTCCTGCCCGAACCGTTCCACGCCCGGCTTGCGGTCGCCCGTCTTGCCGTCGCCGTTGTAGTCGTAGCCGTAGCGCTGCGTCCAGGGCTGGCCGCTGCCGTACGTGAAGATCGGCGCGACCGTGAGCTGCCACGGGAGACGGAAGACGCCGGAGAGGACGAGGTGCAGCGCCTCGTTCGAGCGGGCGCGGCCCCACTCGGCGGCGAGGTCGGCCGGGTCGCTCGGGTAGCCCGTCGGGAACTCGGGGCTGAAGTCGTCGGAGCGGTTCTTCTTGTCGGCGAACGTGATCGACCCGGTGACGAGGTGCCCGCCCTTGAGGTTGCCGTTCAGGGAGAGGGTGAGCGCCTTGTACTCGGACTCGCCGTCGTTCGAGTAGACGTTGATCTGGTTGTACGACTTGTTCGGGCGCGTCGGGTTCGCGTTCCCGTTCCAGTTCGCGTCCGCGACGATGATCTCCTTCGTCCCCTTGACGTAGACGCCCTCGACGTCGAAGAAGAGGCCCGTGCTGCCGAGCTTCGTCGTCAGGCCGAGGCTCGCCTGGCTCGCCTCGGGCGAGTCGAGCGTCTTGTCGAGGAGCGTGATGTCGATCGGGAGCGGGATGCCCGTCGTCGTCGGGTTGTTCGGGTCGAGGGCGAAGGCCGGGAGGCCGTAGAGGAGGCCGTTGACGCGCGTGTAGAGCTTGCGGCCCGTCACGCCGTTCTGCTGGAGCTCGGTGAACGACGGGACGAGGAGGTTGCGGCCGATGAAGCGGCCCCAGCCGCCGCGGGCGAGGAACTTCCCGTTCTTCGCGACGTCCCAGGAGAAGCCGACGCGCGGCTGGAAGTTGTTCGTGTCCTTCGGGCGCGCCTCGGGGATGAGGGGGTGGGTGAAGCCGGCGTTGTTCCCCTTCGTGTCGAGGTCGTAGCGAAGGCCGACGCTGATCGTCAGGCTCGACATCGGGCGCCAGTCGTCCTGGAGGAAGCCGGCGATCCGGTCGGTGTCGATCGTGACGTCGCTCGAGCCGACGCCGTAGCCATAGGCGATCGGGAGGGCCTTGGTGTCCGTCGCCCAGAGGAAGAGCCCGGTCGCGTAGGTGTCGATGATCGAGCGGTCGCTCACGTGCTGCCAGCCGGCGCCGACCTTCACGTCGTGCGTGCCGGCCTTCCCCGTCAGATGGAGGTAGAGCGTGTCGCGGAGCTCGAACTGGTCGCCCTCGCCGAGGAGGTCGCCGAGGATGTTGCCGCCCGTCTTGAGCGTGACGCCGCTCGAGTACCAGTCGGCGACGGCGTCGGAGTTCGTCGGCTCGAAGTACTTGCGGCTCCCGTACTGGGCCCGGATCTCGTTCGTCGTCGAGGCGCCGGCGACCCAGGTGTGCCCCGCGGTGAAGTTGTAGTTGTCGCGCTGGAGCTGCTGGCCGTAGGAGACGTCCTGAACGCCGCCGACGCGGAAGTTGTCCTCGCGGTAGCGCTCGTAGTCGGCCTTGACGAGGAGCGTCTGCGAGTCGGTCAGGCTGTGCGTGACCGAGCCGAACGCGAGGACCTGGTCGAACGAGTCCTCGTAGTCGGCGGCGAGGGGCTTGAAGGCGCCCTGGGGCCGGAAAAGGACGGGCCTCGTCTGGTCGACGTACTCGGCGGAGAGGAAGAAGTGGGTCCGGTCCTTCACGATCGGGCCGCCGAGCGTGAGGCCGTACTGGCCGCGGTTGAAGTCGACGCTCGAGTCCTGCTCGAGGGCGCCCTTGGCGCGGAGGGCGTCGTCGCGGTAGTAGGCGAAGACGGAGCCCTTGAGCTCGTTCGTGCCCGTCTTCGTCAGGACGGTCAGGGCGCCGCCCGAGGAGCCGCCGACCTCGGCGTCGAAGCGGGAGTTCACGACGCGGAACTCGGCGATGGCGTCCTGCGAGACGCGGGTCTTGGCGAGGCCGAGGGCCGGGTCGGTGTAGTCGACGCCGTCGACGAGGATCGTCGACTGCGAGGCGTTGCCGCCCGAGCCGATGACCGGCCCGCCGGTGACGAAGCGGAACTCGCCGCGCTCGCGCTGGACGCCCGGAGCGATGAAGGCGAGCTTCTCGAACTCGCGGTTCGCGACCGGGAGCTCCTGGATCTGCTCGGGGACGATGTTCGTCGAGGAGTCGATCTTGTAGACGTCGACGAGCGGCGCCTCCGCGACGACGGTGACGGCCTCGGTCACGGCCTTGGCGCGCAGCACGACGCGGAGCTTCGCGGTCTGTCCGATGCGGAGCGTCAGCGGCTGCTCGACCGTCTCGAAGCCCTGGAGGGCGACCCTGACGGTGTAGCCCGCCGCGGGCGGGACGGCCGCGAAGCGGACGGCGCCCCGGGGGGAAGAGACGGAGGTGCGGGCGAAGCCGGTCTCGGGGCGCTTGATCTCGGCCGAGACACCCGGGAGGGCGGCGCCCGTCTCGTCGACGACGTCGATCTCGACGGTCGCGTCCGCCGTCTGGGCGGGCGCGGGCCCGGCCCACGGGAGCGCGGCCCCGAGGAGTGCCCCGAGGAGGGCCACGGCGCGAAGGAAGGGGGTTCGGGTCAGCCTCGTCATCTCTTTCCTCCCGGGCGCCGCGGCGCCCTCTGTCATCGAAGCCCGATCGGACAGGCGATGAGAACGAGGGGAGACGGATCTCCCGGCGACGCCTGCCTCGGGCGACGACGCCGGCCCTTCCGTCCGTTCTCCTCGCTCTCGAAGATACCGAACACTCGGTATGTTTTCTCCGCCGCGAATTCTGCGAACCCTCCGACGAGGGTGTCAAGCGAAATCTACGTTCCGTCTCGCCGGCTCGCCCGGCCGTCAGCCGGGCCGCCCCTTCCTCCGGAGCGGCCGGCTTCCGACCTTCTCGGCGAGCTGCAGGTTCCGGCGGATCTGCTCCAGCATCCGGGCCTCGAGGCCGCCGTGCCGCTCCGAGGACCGGCCGCCGCGCCGCTTGGCGCGGTCGAAGGCCTTGCGCGCGGCGCGGGTGTCGCCGACGGCGAGGTAGGCGAGGCCGAGGTGGGAGAGGCCGGTGGGCGTCTCTCCCAGCTCGGCCGCCCGCGCGAGGCAGTCGACCGCCTGCGCGTACTCCTTCCTCTTGTAGTGGACCCACCCCTTGGCCGCGAGCGGGAACTGCCGCATGTCGCGCGGGGAGAGGCGGAGGGCGCGCTCGGCGTCGTCGAGCGCCTCGTCGAGCTGCTCCCCCATCTCGGCCCGGGCCGCCGCGCGCTGGAAGTAGCCGATCGAGCGGGCGTAGTTCGAGGTGACCGCCTCGAGCATCTCGCCGGCGACCTGCACCCCTTCGCGGAACTTCCCCTCGGCGCGGAGCGACTCGAGGAGGGTCGCCCAGGCCGCTGCGGCGATCGGCTCCTCGGGCTTCTGCGCGAGGACGCGCCGCGTCGTCGAGACGGCCTCGGCCGTCCGCCCGACGGCGGAGCAGACGAGGGCGTACGCGATCTGGACGATCGGGTTCTCGGGATCCGCCTTCAGCGCCCGCCGGTAGAGGGCGAGCGCCTTGTGCGGGTCGCGGCCGGCGACGACCGCGGCCCGGCCCGCGCGGTCGGCCGCGGCGCCCGAGAGGCCTGGGAGCGGGGCGGCCCCGGCCGGGCCGAGGAGCTTCC
>JBDIBE010000066.1:0-12213 GCA_039812785.1 Thermoanaerobaculia bacterium
GGCGGCGCCGCCGACGCCCTCGTCGAGCGCCTCCGCGCCCGCGGCGTCGACGTCCTGACGCTCGAGAACGGAGCCTCCGCCGAGTCGCTCGCCGAGCGGCTCGCCGAGTGGACCGCCGGCGGCCCCGTTCACGGCCTCTTCTGGCTCCCGGCGCTCGACGTCGAGGGAGCGCTCGAGGAGATGACGCTCGACGTCTTCCGCGAGGCGCTCCGCGTCCGCGTCAAGGGCCTCTACACCTCCGCCCGCGCGCTCTACGAGGCGCTCGGCGCCCCCGGCACGTTCCTCGTCTCGGCGACCCGCCTCGGCGGCCGCCACGGCTACGACCCGGCCGGCGCCTTCGCCCCGCTCGGCGGCGCCGTCACCGGCTTCACCAAGGCCTGGAAGCGCGAGAAGGCCGAGGCGACCGTCAAGGCCGTCGACTTCGGTCCCGACGCGGCGTCCTCCGTCGTCGCCGACCTCCTCGTCGAAGAGGCACTTCGCGACCCGGGCTGCGTCGAGGTCGGCTACGCCGAGGGCCTCCGCACCTCCGTCGGAATGCGCGTCCTTCCCGTCGAGGACGGGACCCCCGGCATGGAGCTCGGCAGGGAGAGCGTCTTCCTCGTCACCGGCGCGGCCGGGAGCATCGTCTCGGCCATCACGACCGACCTCGCCGCCGCCTCCGGCGGCACCTTCCACCTCCTCGACCTCCTCCCCGAGCCCGACCGGAACGACCCCGACCTCGCGCGCTTCGCGACGGACCGGGACGGGCTCAAGAAGGACGTCTTCGAGCGCCTGAAGGCGAAGGGCGAGCGGGCGACGCCCGCCCTCGTCGAGAAGGAGCTCGCCCGCATCGAGCGGCTCGCCGCGGCGCTCGCCGCCATCCGGGCGGTCGAGGCGGCCGGCGGCACCGTCCACTGGTACGCGGGCGACCTGCGCGACGCGACCCGCGTCGGCGAGATCGTCGCCGCCGTGAAGGAGAGGAGCCCGAAGGTCGACGTCCTTCTCCACGGGGCCGGCCTCGAGATCAGCCGCTTCCTCAAGGACAAGGAGCCGAAGGAGTTCGACCTCGTCTTCGACGTGAAGGCCGACGGCTTCTTCAACCTCCTTTCGGCGCTCGGCTCGACGCCGGTCGGCGCGACCGTCGCCTTCTCCTCGGTCGCCGGGCGCTTCGGCAACGGCGGCCAGACCGACTACAGCTCCGCGAACGACCTTCTCTGCAAGCTCAGCTCGAGCTTCCGGACGACGCGCCCCGGGACGCGGGGCATCGCGCTCGACTGGACGGCCTGGGGCGACATCGGCATGGCGACCCGCGGCTCGATCCCGAAGATGATGGAGCTCGCCGGCATCGACATGCTCCCGGCCGCTTCGGGCATCCCGATCATCCGGCGCGAGCTCGTCTCCTCGTCGTTCGCGGGCGAGATCGTCGAGGGCCTCCGCCTCGGCATCCTCGCGAAGGAGTGGGACCCGACGGGCGGCCTCGACCCGTTCGCGCGCCGGCTTTCGCCGCGCGGGCCGATGTCGGCCCGGCTCGTGGCGTACGAGCTCCACGGCGGCCTCGTCGTCGAGACCGAGCTCGACCCGAAGACGCAGGGCTTCCTGTTCGACCACCGGATCGACGGCACCGCCGTCCTTCCCGGCGTCATGGGAATCGAGGCCTTCGCCGAGGCGGCCGCGGCCCTCTTCCCGGGCTTCCGCGTCGCGGCGGTGGAGGACGTCTCCTTCTCCTCGCCTTTCAAGCTCTACCGCGACGAGCCGCGCGCCGTCCGCGTCGAGGCGGTCCTCCGCCCGGCCGGGGAGGCGATCGAGGCCGAGTGCCGCCTCGTCGGCCGCCGGTCGCTGCCCGGCCACGCCGAGCCGCAGGAGACGGTCCACTTCACCGCGAAGGTGAGGCTCGAGAGGGGAGAGGCGAAGGGCGAGACCTTCGCCGCCGCCCTCGAGAACCCGGGCGCTGCGCTCGCCGCCTCCGACATCTACCGCGTCTACTTCCACGGGCCGGCCTACCAGGTGCTCGAGAGCGCCTGGAAGAACGGCTCGGGCGTCGTCGGCCTCTACGCCGCCTCGCTCCCGCCGAACCACGTCCCCGACGCGCCGACGCTCGTCGCGCCGCGCCTCGTCGAGCTCGCCTTCCAGACGGCCGGCGTCTACGAGCTCGGCACCCGCGGCGTCATGGGGCTGCCGCTCCGCGTCGCCCGCGTCAGGGCCCTCCGGGCCCCCGAGCCGGGCTCGGGCCGCCTCCACGCCGTCGTCACGCCGTCCGCCTCGGGCGACGGCTCCTACGACGCCCGCGTCGTCGACGCGGACGGCAACGTCTACCTCGCCGTCGACGGCTACCGGACGGTCGAGCTCCCCGGCGGCGCCGACGCCGCCCTGCTCGAGCCGTTCCGCGCCGCGATGGCCTGACCCTTCCCCGGATGTCTCTCCCGCGGGGCGGTCCTCCCGGACCGCCCCGCGGTCCCGCCCGAGCGGAGGACTCATGCAACCCGAATTCGAGCGCGTGGCCATCGTCAACCGCGGCGAGGCCGCCATGCGCTTCATCAACGCCGTCCGCGAGTTCAACCAGGAACGCGGCACGCGCATCCGGACCGTGGCCCTCTACACCGAGCCCGACCGGCGGGCGATGTTCGTCCGCGAGGCCGACGAGGCGTGCTCCCTCGGCCCCGCGACGGTCGTCGACCCGGCGGACGGCGAGCGGAAGGTCACCTACCTCGACTACGCGCGGCTCGAGGCGGCGCTCGCGGCGACGAAGGTCGACGCGGCCTGGACGGGCTGGGGCTTCGTCTCCGAGCACGCCGGCTTCGCCGACCTCTGCGAGCGGCTCGGCGTCGTCTTCATCGGCCCGCCTCCGGAGGCGATGCGCCGCCTCAGCGACAAGATCAGCGCCAAGAAGCTCGCCGAGGAGGCGCGCGTCCCGGTCGTCCCGTGGAGCGGCCGCGCCGTCCCCGGCGCCGCCGAGGCCGCCTCGGCCGCGGACGCCCTCGGCTACCCGGTCGTCCTGAAGGCCGCCGCCGGCGGGGGAGGGCGCGGCATCCGCGTCGTCTCCTCGGCCGAGGAGATGCCGGCCGCCTTCGAGAGCGCGCGCCACGAGGCGCTCCGCGCCTTCGGCGACCCGACCGTCTTCGTCGAGAAGCTCCTCCAGGGGGCCCGTCACGTCGAGGTGCAGGTCCTCGGCGACGCCTTCGGGACGACCTGGGCCGTCGGCGTCCGCGACTGCACCATCCAGCGGCGCCACCAGAAGGTCCTCGAGGAGGCCCCCGCCCCGACCGTCCCCTCCGACGTCGAGCGCGACCTGAAGGCCGCGGCCCTCCGCATCGCCCGCACGGCCGGCTACCGCAACGCGGGGACGGTCGAGTTCCTCTACGACCCGAAGAGCCGCACGTTCGCCTTCCTCGAGGTGAACGCGCGCCTCCAGGTCGAGCACACCGTCACCGAGATGACGACGGGCCTCGACCTCGTGAAGCTCCAGATCCACGTCGCCCGGGGCGGCCGCCTCGCGGGCGACGCGCCCGCCGCGACGGGGCACGCCATCGAGGTCCGCCTCAACGCCGAGGACCCGGAGGCGGGCTTCGCCCCTGCGCCCGGCACCTTCGTCCACTTCCGCCTCCCCACGGGGCCTGGCCTGCGCGTCGACCGCGGCGTGACGGAGGGGGACGTCGTCGCGCCCGAGTTCGACCCGATGATCGCCAAGGTCATCGCGCACGGCGCCGACCGGAACGAGGCGCTCGCGCGCCTCCGCCGCGCGCTCTCCGAGAGCGCCGTCGTCCTCGACGGCGGCACCACGAACAAGGCGTTCCTCCTCGAGCTCCTCGACCGCCCCGAGGTCCGCTCCTCGCAGGTCGACACCGGCTGGCTCGAGCGCTGGTCGGCCGCGCGCGCCGACGAGGCCCGCCCGTACGCCGACGTCGCCCTCCTCGCGGCCGCCGTGGAGGCCTACGACGACGAGCTCCGGGTCGAGCAGGAGCAGTTCTACGAGTCGGCGGCGCGGATGCGGCCCGAGGTCCGCCGCGACGTCGGCCGGACGATCGAGTTCCGCCACCTCGGCCAGAACTACAAGCTGAAGGTCCTCAGGCTCGGGAAGCACGGCTACCGGGTCGAGCTCGACGGAACGCGGAGCGAGGTGCGGATCGACCGCCTCTCGCGCTACGAGCGCTGGCTCACCCGGGACGGCGTCCGCTACCGGACGGTCTGCGTCGTCCAGGGGCTCGACTACCTCGTCGAGGCGGAGGGCGTCCCGCACCGCTTCTCGCGCGACGACCTCGGCATCCTCCGCGCGCCGTCGCCCGCCGTCGTCGTCAGCCTCGGCGTGGCGCCCGGGGACCGCGTCGAGAAGGGGGCGCGCATCGCCACCCTCGAGGCGATGAAGATGGAGATGCCGATCCCGGCCCCGTTCGGGGGCCGGGTGCGGCAGGTCTTCGTCGTCCCGAACGTCCAGGTCGGCCCCGGCACGCCGCTCGTCCAGGTCGACCCCGACGCCCCGTCCGACGGGAAGAAGGCGGCGCGCCGGATCGCGCTCCCGAAGGCCGAGGCGCCCGCCGCCGGGGGCGGCGCGCTCGCGACGCTGGACGAGATCCGGCGCCTCGTCCTCGGCTTCGACGTCGACCCGTCCGACGCCCGGCGCCTCACGCGCGAGTACGCCGAGGCGGCCCCCGCCCTCGCCGGCGACGCGGCGGGCCTCGAGGCGGAGGAGCGGATCCTCCACGCCTTCGTCGACGTCTCCTCGCTCTTCCGCCGGCAGACCGGCGCCGAGGACCCCGACGCGATGGGGGCCGTCTCGACGGGCGAGTACCTCCTGACCTACCTCCGCACCTACGACACCCAGACTCCCGATCTGCCGCCCCGCTTCGTCGACCGGCTCGCGCGCGCCACCTCGCACTACGGCGTCGAGGGGACGAGGAAGAGCGCGGCCCTCCGCGAGGCGCTCCTCTGGATCTGGAAGTCGCGCCAGCGCGCCGAGCACCAGGTCGAGCCCGTCCTCGCCATCCTCGAGCGGCGCCTCGCGGCCGCCGAGGCGGGCACGGGCTCCGGCTTGCCCGAGCTGCGCACCGTCCTCGACCGACTCGCGGCCGTCGCCGAGGGGCGCTGGCCCGCGCTCGGCGACGTCGCCCGCGAGCTCCGCTACCGCGTCTACGACCAGCCCGCCTTCGAGGCGGCTCGGCGCGAGGTCTACGCCGACATGGACGGCGTCCTCGAGGCGATCGTCGCCGAGCCGGAGGCGCCCGAGCGCGAGGAGCGCGTCCGGATCCTCCTCGACTGCCCGCACCCGCTCCAGAGCCTCTACCTGAGCCGCTTCGGCGCCGCCCCCGCGGCGACGCGCCAGGCGATGCTCGAGGTCCTCACGAAGCGCTACTACCGCTTCCGGCCCCTCGAGAACTCCCGCCCCGCCTCGCTGAACGGGCGCGAGGGGAACCTCGCCGAGTACGTCTTCGAGGGGGTCCGCCACCTCGTCGTCTCCACCTGGTGCCCCGACGGCGACCTCGGGAGGGCCCTCTCCGACGTCGCGGCCTCTCTCGCGGCGAGCCCCTCGGAGCACGACGTCCTCGTGGACGTCTACTCGTGGCACGACGGCCCCCTCGGCGACGCCGAGGCGCGCGCCGCCGCGACGAGGAGCGTCGTGAACGCCGTCGGCTTCGGCCCGCGGGTCGTGCGCGTCGTCGAGGCCGTCGCGGGCACCGGCTCGGGCCTCGGCATGGGCGGCATGCAGCACTTCACCTTCCGCCCGGGCGAAGGGGGCTTCGTCGAGGACAAGCCGTATCGCGGCCTCCACCCGATGATCGGCATCCGCCTCGACCTCTGGCGCCTCGGGGGCTTCGACCTCGAGCGCTGCCCCTCGGCCGAGGACGTCTACCTCTTCCGCGGCGTCGCCCGCGAGAACCCGAAGGACGAGCGCCTCTTCGCCCTCGCCGAGGTGCGCGACCTGACGCCCGCCCTCGACGAGCACGGCCGCGTCGTCGCCATCCCCGAGATGCAGCGGATGCTCCTCGAGGCCTTCGAGGCGATCCGCCTCTTCCAGGCGCACCGCAAGGCCGAGGACCGGCTCCAGTGGAACCGCGTCTTCCTCTACGTCTGGCCGCTCTTCCGCTTCTCGGCCGCCGAGGTCCGCGCCTTCGCCAAGCAGGTCGCGCCCGCGGCCGAGCAGCTCGGCCTCGAGAAGGTCGCGATCCAGGCGCGCGTCCCCGACCCGAAGAGCCCCGGCGGGACGAAGGAGGTCGTCTTCTCCGTCTCCGGCGCGGGGCACAGCGGCATCACCGTCTCCGTCACGCCGCCGAGCCGCAAGCCGCTCCGGACGCTCTCCGAGTACGAGCAGAAGGTCGTCCGGCTCCGCCAGCGCGGCATGACCTACCCGTACGAGATCGTCCGGATGCTCACCCCGCCGAAGGACGCGGCCCACGCCGACTTCCCGCCCGGCGAGTGGCAGGAGTGGGACCTCGACGAGAAGAACGAGCTCGTCCCGGTGAGCCGCCCCCCGGGGAAGAACCGTTCGAACATCATCGTCGGCCTCCTGACGAGCTTCACCGCGAAGGTGCCCGAGGGGATGACGCGCGTCGTCCTCCTCGGCGACCCGATCGGCGCGATGGGCTCCCTCTCCGAGCCCGAGTGCCGCCGCATCATGGCCGGCCTCGACCTCGCCGAGCGGATGAAGGTCCCGCTCGAGTGGTTCGCGCTCTCGGCGGGGGCGAAGATCGCCATGGACTCGGGCACCGAGAACATGGACTGGATCTCCCGCGTCCTCCGCCGCCTCATCACGTTCACGCAGGCGGGGAACGAGGTGAACGTCGTCGTCTGCGGCATCAACGTCGGCGCCCAGCCCTACTGGAACGCCGAGGCGACGATGCTCATGCACACGAAGGGGATCCTCGTCATGACGCGGGACGGGGCGATGGTCCTGACGGGGAAGACCGCCCTCGACTACTCCGGCTCCGTCTCGGCCGAGGACAACCTCGGCATCGGAGGCTACGAGCGCGTCATGGGGCCGAACGGCCAGGCGCAGTACTGGGCGCGCGACATCCCCGACGCCTGCCGGATCCTCCTCCGGCACTACGAGCACACGTACGTCGTCCCGGGCGAGCGTTTCCCGCGCCGCGCGGCGACGGCCGACCCGATCGACCGCGACGTCTGCCTCTCGCCCCACGGCGGCGACGACCCGGGCGCCTTCGCGCTCGTCGGCGAGATCTTCTCGAACGAGACGAACCCCGGCCGAAAGCGCCCCTTCGAGATCCGGAAGGTGATGGCGGCCGCGGCCGACCAGGACCACCCGCCGCTCGAGCGCTGGGCCGGCATGCGCGACGCCGAGAACGGCGTCGTGTGGGACGCCCACATCGGCGGCTGGCCCGTCTGCCTCCTCGGCTTCGAGTCGAGGCCGGTGAAGCGGATCGGCTTCGTCGCGACGGACGGCCCCGAGAACTGGACGTCGGGCACCCTCTTCCCGCTCGCCTCCAAGAAGATCGCCCGCGCCATCAACGCCGCGAGCGGCAACCGGCCGCTCGTCGTCCTCGCGAACCTCTCCGGCTTCGACGGCTCGCCCGAGTCGATGCGGAAGATCCAGCTCGAGTACGGCGCCGAGATCGGCCGGGCCGTGACGAACTTCCTCGGGCCCGTCGTCTTCACCGTCATCTCCCGCTACCACGGCGGCGCGTTCGTCGTCTTCTCGAAGACGCTCAACGACAACATGGAGGTCGCGGCCCTCGAGGGGACGTACGCCTCCGTCATCGGCGGCGCCCCGGCGGCCGCGGTCGTCTTCTCCCGCGAGGTGGACCAGCGGACGAAGAAGGACCCGCGGGTCGCCGCGCTCGAGAAGGAGATCGCCGCCGCGTCCGACCCGGCGAGGCGCCGCCTCCGTGCGAAGCTCGCCGACCTGACGAAGGCCGTCCGCTCCGAGAAGCTCGGCCAGGTGGCCGACGAGTTCGACGCGACGCACTCCGTGCAGCGCGCCCTCGCCGTCGGCTCGCTCGACCGGATCCTCCCCGCGAGGGAGCTCCGCCCCTACCTCGTCGACGCCATCGAGCGGGGGATGGCGAAGGAGAGGGCACGGATCGCCCGCTGACTCCCGTGCTCTGGCACGCCGCGCGGCAGGACGACCTGCCGCGCGGCGTCGCCTGGCTCACGGTGAAGGAGCGCGAGGCCCTCGCGCGCTTCACCGTTCCGAAGCGCCGGGCCGACTGGCTCCTCGGCCGCTGGGCCGCCAAGCGACTCTTCGTCCTCGCGGGGGAGGCCGCGCGAGAGGCCGACGTGAGCGTCCTCGCCTCGGCCTCGGGCGCCCCCGGGGCGCTCGTCGGGTGGAAGGAGTCGCCCCTCGCCCTCTCCCTCACGCACAGTCACGGCGTCGCCGTCGCGGCGCTCGGCCCGGCCGGCGCGCGCGTCGGCGTCGACCTCGAGAAGATCGAGGAGCGCCCCGTCTCCTTCCTGGGCGACTGGTTCACCGAGGCCGAGCAGGCCTTCGTCGCCGCGGCCGAGGCGCCGCCGCTCGCCGCGACGCTCGCCTGGAGCGCGAAGGAGGCCGTCATGAAGGCGCTCCGCGAGGGGCTCCGGATCCCGGCGAAGAAGGTCGAGGTCGCCCCCGAGCCGGGCCCCGCCGACGGCGCCTGGCGCCCCTTCGCGGCCCGCGGGCCGGGCGCCGAGACGTGGAACGGCTGGTGGCGCACCCTCGACGGCTTCGTCCTCTCCGCCGTCGCCGATCCTCGCTCCGGGCCGCCGTCGCGGATCGGGTAGACTCGCCGCCGCCATGGGATTCTTCGGATCGAAGACGCCGGCGAAGCCGGACGACGTCCCGCCCCCCCGCTCCCACGAGACCCCGCGGCCGGCGGCCGCCCCGGCGCAGGCCGGGCACCGGACCCCGGCGGAGGTGAAGACAGCCGTGATCGGACCCAACATCCGCATCCAGGGCGAGCTCTCGGGCGACGAGGACCTCGTCGTCGAGGGGCGCGTCGAGGGAAAGATCAACGTCTCCAAGGGCCTCCGCATCGGCCCGCAGGCCCAGGTGAACGCCGAGGTTAAGGCGCATCACGTCACCATCGCCGGCCGCATCGTCGGCAACGTGACGGCCGCCGAGAGGGTCGAGATCCTCCCGTCGGGCATCCTCGAGGGGAACATCCGCGCCCCGAAGATCGCCATCGCCGAGGGCGCGCAGTTCAAGGGGAGCGTCGACATGGGCGGCAAGGCCCAGCCCGAGGCCCCGGCCGCGCCGGCCGGCGAGAAGAAGAACGACAAGGACCACAAGGGCTGAGACGGGGCGCGACGGCGCGCCCTCCTACGAGGGCGCCGTCGGGTCCTTCGCGCTCCAGGTCTGCCCGGCCACCTTCCAGGCGCCCCCCTCGCGCACGAGCTCGAAGCGCGCGGTCTGCCATTCCGTCTCGACCTCGAGCGAGCCGCTCTCGCCCTCGTCCGCGAAGCCCGCGACCGTGTAGTCGTCGGGGACGAGGTGGCTCATCACCTCGAGGTGCGCCGCGAACCCCGGCGCGTCGAGCCGCTCGGCGAGCGCCGCGGAGACCGTCGCGCGGAGCGCTTCGAGGTCCCGCGCGCGGAGGGCCGCGAGGTGCGCCCGCAGCGCCTCGGCCGCCTCGCTTTCCCTCGGCTCCGTCATGCGCCGATTCTAGGGGGTCGCGGTCCGGCGCGCGGGCCTCTCCCGAGGCGTGCAAAGAATTGCAAAGCGCGGCCCGAGCCCGGCCCGGTGCACCTACCATCACGGCGGAGGCTCCGATGTCCCGCAGCTTCGACGCCGCGCTCCTCGCGCTCCTCACCCTCTTCCCGCTCCCGGCGCTCTCGGCCGTCATCGAGCTGCCGAGCGCGTGGCTCGCGACGCCGCCGTCCGGCCAGGGCGGCAAGGTCGCGTGGGAGGGGATCGTCCTCCCGCTCGGCGACAGCCCGCTCTCCGTCGCCGTCCGCAACGACGCCGACGCGATCTACGTCCGCGTGAGGACGAGCGACCCCGACGCGCAGCGCCGCATCCGGATGACCGGCCTCACCGTCTGGGTCGACAGGGCGGGGAAGAGCAAGCGGGGCTACGGCATCCGCTTCCCGATCGGCGGCGGGCCGGGCGGCGGCCGCCCGCCCGGAGGGCGCCCCGGCGGCGAGAGCGGCGCTTCCCGAGAGGGCGCTCCGCCGTCCGAAGCGGCCCCGGCGGCGAACGAGATGGAGGTGATCGGGCCGGGGGAGGACGACCGGATGACGGTCCCCGCCATGGGCGGAAGCGGCGCCTCGGCGCGGCTCGAGCAGACGGGCGACCTCCTCACCCTCGAGCTGCGCTTTCCGCTGCGCGGCACCGACGATCGCCCGCTCGCCGCCGGCGCCGCGCCGGGCGCGACGGTCGGCATCGGCTTCGAGACAGAGAAGCCGAAACGCCGCGAAGGGGAGGACGCCCCTCCCGGCGGAGGGCCTCCCGGCGGCATGCGCGGCGGCGGAGGCATGGGCGGCCCCGGCGGGGGAATGGGCGGCCCGGGCGGAGGGCACGGCGGAGGTCGCGGCGGGATGCACGGCCCGGAGGGCACGATGCCGAAGCCGATCAAGGTCTGGACGCGCGTCGCCCTCGCGAAGGAGCCCGCGCCGGCCCCCTGAGGCGCGCTACTTCGGCTTTTCCAGCTTCGCCTCGACCGCCTTCTTCAGCTCCGCGTCCACCGTCGCCCCGGCCGCCTCGGCGTTCCTCAGGACGACCTTCGCCTGCTCGTACCGCCGCGAGAGGTAGAACACCCTCGCGAGTGCGTTTGCGGCGTCGCCGCAGGCGGGCTTGATCCGCAGCGCCTCGTGGTACTGCATCACCGCGTCGTTCCAGCGCTTCAGGCCCGCGAGGACGTCGCCGTGGACGAGGAAGTACTCGGCCGTCGGCTCGGGGCAGCCCTTCTTCGCCGCCTCGATCGCCGCGAGCGCGCCCTCGTCGTCCTTCCTCGCGAGGAGCTCCTTCGCCTTCCCGAGGCTCGCGTCCGCCTCCCGGCACGCCTCCGGCCGGGCCGCCTCGGCCTTCGGCGCCGATGCGGGCTCCTGCGCAGTCGCCGCGGCGGACGCGAGCGCGAGCGCCAGGGCCAGGACGGGAGCGGCTCTCCTCATTGCGACCTCCACGGAACGACGGGACGGGATCGTATATCGCGCCCGTCCGCCGCTGCGGCATGATGGCTCCATGCCGGGACAGGACCGGGCCGACGGCGGGCCGTTCGACGCGCTCGCTCTCGGGCGCGCCGCCCTCGCGCGGGGCGCGTGGGAGGAGGCGCGCGCCGCCTTCGAGCCGGCTTCCGCCGGCCCGAAGGCGGCGGAGGCCCTCGAGGGCCTCGGCTGGGCGCTCTGGTGGCTCGACCGCGTCGAGGAGTCGCTCGCCGCGCGCGAGAAGGCCTTCGCGCTCCTCTCCCGCGGCGGCGACCGCCGGCGCGCCGCCCGCGTCGCGCTCCACCTCGCGGTCGATACGGCCGACGTCCGCGGCCCCGCGCTGACGCGCGGCTGGCTCGAGCGGGCGCACTCCCTCCTCGGGCCTCTCGCCGAGACGCCCGAGCACGGCTGGCTCGAGCTCTGGAAAGGGCACGTCCACCTCCTCTTCGACGACGACCCCGACGCGGCCCGCCGCTCTGCGGAGCGGACGCGCGAGGTCGCCCGCCGCTTCGGCCTCTCCGACCTCGAGCTCCTCGGGCGCGCGCTCGAGGGGCTCGTCCTCGTCCGCTCGGGAGAGGTCGCCGACGGCATGCGCCGCCTCGACGAGGCGACCGCCGCCGCCGTCTCGGGCGAGATCGCCGACCTCGACGCCGTCGCCACGGCCTGCTGCTTCATGGTCTACGCCTGCGAGCACGTCCGCGACTACGACCGCGCGAGCCAGTGGCGCGGCCGCGTCGACGCCCTCTCGCGCTCATGGGGCATCCGCGACCCGCTCGCCGGCTGCCGCATCCAGCACGCCAGGCTCCTCCTCTTCACGGGCCGCTGGCCCGAGGCCGAGGCGCTCCTCTCCTCGCCCTCCGAGACGGGCGCCGCCACCCGACCCGCGAACGCCCGCGAGGCCGCAGCCTGCCTCGGCGAGCTTCGCCGCCGGCAGGGGCGCGCCCCCGAGGCGGAGAAGCTCTTCCTCGAGGCCGAGGGGCTCTCGTCGGGCTTCCTCGGCCTCGCGGCCCTCGCGCTCGGCGGCGGCGACGCGCTCGGCGCCCTCGAGCACCTCGACCGCGCCGCGCGGCGCGTCGGCCCGGGCGACCTCGCGATGCGCATCGCCATCCTCGAGCAGCTCCTCGCCGCGCGCCTCGCGACGGGGGAGGGCGTCGCCGCCCGGGAGACGGC
>JBDIBE010000067.1:0-12186 GCA_039812785.1 Thermoanaerobaculia bacterium
GCCTTCTTCATGACGCGGGCGCTCTTGACGACCTGCGGGAGGAACATCTTCCCGGAGCCGAAGAGGTCGCCGACGACGTTCATCCCGGCCATGAGCGGCCCCTCGATGACGGCGAGCGGCGCGCCGAGCCTCCCGAGCGCCTCGAGCGTGTCGGCCTCGACGTGGTCGGCGATCCCCTTCACGAGGGCGTGCGCGAGCCGCTCCTCGACGGGCGCGGAGCGCCAGGCCTCGGCGTGGGCAGGGGCCGCGTGGTCCGCCCCGGCGTCCCTCGCCTTCAGCGTCTCGGCGTAGGCGACGAGGCGCTCCGTCGCGTCGGGGCGGCGGTTCAGGAGGACGTCCTCGACCTTCCCGAGGAGCTCCTTCGGGACCTCTTCGTAGACGGCGAGCTGGCCGGCGTTGACGATCCCCATGTCCATTCCGGCGGCGATCGCGTGGTAGAGGAAGGCCGCGTGCATCGCCTCCCTCACGGGGTTGTTGCCGCGGAAGGCGAACGAGACGTTCGAGACGCCGCCCGAGACCTTCGCGTGCGGCAGCTCGGCCTTGATCCGCCGGGCCGCCTCGAAGAAGGCGAGGGCGTAGTCGGCGTGCTCCTCGATGCCCGTCCCGACGGTCAGGACGTTCGGGTCGAAGATGAGGTCCTCCGGCGGGAAGCCCTCTTCCTCGACGAGGATCCGCCAGGCCCGGCGGCAGACTTCCACCTTCCGTTCGGCTGTGTCGGCCTGGCCCGCCTCGTCGAATGCCATGACGACGGCCGCGGCGCCGTGCCGGCGGACGACGCGGGCGCGCTCACGGAAGAGCGCCTCGCCGTCCTTCAGGCTGATCGAGTTGACGATCGACTTCCCCTGGAGGGACTTCAGCCCGGCCTCGATCACCTCCCAGCGGGAGCTGTCGATCATCACCGGGATCCTCGCGATGTCGGGGTCTGCCGAGAGGAGGTTCAGGAACCTCCTCATCGCGGCGACCGAGTCGAGCATCCCCTCGTCCATGCAGACGTCGAGGACGTTCGCGCCGCCTTCGACCTGCTGCCGGGCGACGCCGAGCGCCCCCTCGTAGTCGCCCGCGGCGACGAGCTTCGCGAACCTCGGCGAGCCGGTGACGTTCGTCCGCTCGCCGACGACGATGAAGTTGGAGTCGGGGCGGATCGTGAGAGGCTCGAGGCCGGAGAGGCGCGTGAGCCGCTCGACGGCAGGGACCTTCCGCGGCGGGAGCCCCTTCACCGCCTCGGCGATCGCGCGGATGTGGCCGGGGTTCGTGCCGCAGCAGCCGCCGACGAAGTTCACGAGGCCCGCCTCGGCGAAGCCGCGCAGGTCGTTCGCCATCGACTCGGGCGTCTCGTCGAAGCCGCCGAAGGCGTTCGGAAGCCCCGCGTTGGGATACGACGACACGAGCACCGGGGCGATCCGGGAGAGCTCCTCGAGGTAGGGGCGCATCTCCTTCGGTCCGAGGGCGCAGTTGATCCCCGCCGACAGGAGCGGGGCGTGCGACACGGAGTTCCAGAAGGCCTCGACGAGCTGCCCCGAGAGGGTCCGGCCGCTCCGGTCGGTGATCGTCACCGAGAGCATGAGCGGGACGGCCTCGCCCCGCTCGGCGAAGACCTCCTCGACCGCGACGAGGGCCGCCTTGGCGACGAGGGTGTCGAAGACGGTCTCGACGAGGAGGAGGTCGACCCCTCCGTCGAGGAGGCCGCGCACCTGCTCGGCGTAGGCCGTCACGAAGTCGGCGAAGACGTTCGTCCGCTTCCCCGGGTCGTTCACGTCGACGGCGAGGGAGAGGGTCCGGTTCGTCGGGCCGATGGAGCCGGCGACCCAGGCGCTCTTCCCGGGGGTCGCCGCCTCGAAGGCGCGGACGGCGTCGCGGGCGACGCGGGCCGCCGCGGCGTTCAGCTCGCGGGCGTGCGCCTCGAGGCCGTAGTCGGCGAGCGAGACCGCCTGCGCGTTGAACGTGCACGTCTCGATCACGTCGGCGCCCGCGTCGAGGTAGGCGCGGTGGATCTCGCCGATCACGTCGGGGCGCGTGAGAGGGAGGACGTCCGCGCACCCCTTCAGCTCCCGCGGGTGGTCCGCGAAGCGGTCGCCGCGGCCGGCGGCCTCGTCGAGGCGGTAGGGCTGGATCATCGTCCCCATCCCGCCGTCGAGGACGACGATCCGGCTCGCGAGCGCTTCCGCGAGCGCGGGCGGGACGGGCGCGGGGGCCCTCAATTCGCTCCTCCGGCGGCCTCGGCCGCGGTGGCCGGCGGGGCGGCGGCGCGCGGGCCGCCGTCGCGGGCGGGGAGCGCCTCGAGGACCTTCCTCACGACCTCGTAGCGGGCCATCGGCATCAGGTGGAGGCCGCGGGCGCGGCCGGCGATCGCCGCGGCGAGCTCGACGCCGATGGCGAGCCCCTCCTCGGCCTCCCACTCCGGCCCCTTCTCGGCGGCCTTCCGCATCCGCGCGAGGATCGCCTCGGGGACGACCATGCCGGGGACCTCGTTCGCGAAGTAGAGCGCCTGCTTCAGGCTCTTCGGCGGGATGAGCCCGACGAGGACCGGGATCGCCCGCGCCTCGGGGCGCGCGAAGAAGCGGTCGAGCGCGGCGACGTCGTAGACGGGCTGGGTCTGGGCGAACGTCGCCCCCGCCTCGATCTTGGCCGAGAGCTTCGAGATCTCCACGTCGAGGTCGGCGGCCGCGGGGTTCGCGGCGCAGGCGATGGCGAACGAGGTGGAGGTGCCGATCGGGGAGCCTCCCATGTCGACTCCGCCGTTCAGCCCCTTCACGATCCGGAGGAGGCCGAGCGTGTCGACCTCGCCGACGTGCCTCCCCTGCGGGTAGTCGCCGATCTTGAGCGGGTCGCCGCCGACGACGAGGAGCGCCTTGATGCCGAGCCCCGCGGCGCCGAGGAGGTCCGACTGGATGCCGAGTACGTTCCGGTCGCGCGGGGAGAAGTGGAAGACGGTGTCGACCCCCGTCTCGTGCCGGATCATGTGCGCGACGGCGATCGACGACATCCGGAGGCGCGCCATCGGGTTGTCGGTGACGTTCACCGCGTCGACGCCGTAGCTCCGGAGGAGCTGCGCCCCTTCGAGGGCCGCGGAGCAGTCGGTCCCCTTCGGCGGCTCGATCTCGACCGTCACGACGAGCGACTTCGGGTCGGCGAGCTTCCGCTTGAGGGCGGACGTCTCGAGCGCCTCGGGCGCGGGGGCGGCGGGCGCCGAGACGAAGGCCCGCGCGACGCGCTCGACGGCGGCGCGCCTCTTCCCGACGACCTCCTTCGCCATCGCGGCGACGTGGGCCGGCGTCGTGCCGCAGCAGCCGCCGACGATCGCGGCGCCAGCCTTCACGAAGTCGCGCGCGACCTCGCGGAAGTAGTCGGGGGTCGCGGGATAGACCGTCCGCCCCGAGACGACCCACGGGTAGCCGGCGTTCGGCATCGCGGCGACGGGGACGCCGACGCGCGAGACGACCTTCTGGAAGACCTCGAGCGTCTCCTGCGGGCCGATCGTGCAGTTGAGGCCGACGACGTCGGCGCCCGCCTCCTCGAGGGCGGAGAGCGCCTCGACGACCTCGGTGCCGAACGTCGTCTTGCCGTCGGCGAGGAACGTCATCGAGGCGAGGACGGGGATCTCCTTCGAAAGCTCGCGGGCCGCCTTCACCGCCTCGACCGCCTCGAGCGTCGAGGAGAAGGTCTCGAAGAGGAGGAGGTCGACGTTCTCCTCGAGGAGGATCCGGACCTGCTCGCGGAAGAGCTCGCGGACCATCGCCTTCGTGAGCGGGCCGTAGGGCTTGACGAGCTGGCCGAGCGGGCCGACGTCGCCCGCGACGAGGACGTACTCCCCGGCGGCGGCCTCGTGGGCGAGCCGCACCGAGGCGCGGTTGATCTTCTCGAGCGAGTCGGCCCAGTCGAACTTCGCGAGCTTGGGGCGGTTCGCGTCCCAGGTGTTCGTCGTCAGGAGCTGGGCGCCGGCCTCGACGTAGTCGCCGTAGACCTCCGCGACGAGCTCGGGCTGCGCGACGGAGAGGGGAGCGCGGGGGCTCTCGGGGGCGGCGCCGCGCGAGACGAGCAGCGTCCCCATCGCCCCGTCGGCGAGGAGGACTTCGGTCTTCAGGCGCTCGCGGATGTCGTGCTTCATGAAAGAAAAACCCCCTCGAGGACGAAGGGGCGTTTCGCAGGGGGAGCGCTTCCGTTCGGCCTCGATTTCATCTCTCTCCGGCCGCGCCGGAGCGGGAATTGGCACCTGTCGCCCTCCCCCCTGCCGGGGGCCGAGGAGCCGGTTGCCGCGGCATCGCAGGGCCCGTCCCTCCGCCGCTCGTGATGAAACCCGGACTCAAAGACCTGGCCGGAGCCTACGGGAGCCGATTTCGACCCGTCAAGCGGAGCGAAACTCGCCCCGGGAGGGGGGCGGCTCGACCGGCGGCTGGTTTAGACTCAGTGTTCCATGAGAATCCTCGTCGTCGGCTCGGGGGGTCGGGAGCACGCCCTCGTCTGGAAGCTCGCCCAGTCACCGGACGTCAAGGAGATCTTCTGCGCGCCGGGCAACCCCGGGATCGCGCAGCTCGCGACGTGCCTGCCGATCGGCGTGACCGACATCGTCGAGCTCGCCGACTTCGCGGAGAAGATGAGGATCGACCTGACGGTCGTCGGCCCCGAGCTGCCCCTCACGCTCGGACTCGTCGACGAGCTCGCCAAGCGCCGCCTCCTCGCCTTCGGGCCGAACAAGCTCGCCGCCGAGCTCGAGGGGTCGAAGGTCTTCTCGAAGGCCTTCATGCGCAAGTACGAGATCCCGACCCCCGAGGCCGAGGTCTGCACGACGCGCGCGGAGGCGGAGAAGGCGGTGAAGTCGCTCGGCCTGCCGTGCGTCTTCAAGGCCGACGGCCTCGCCGCGGGGAAGGGCGTCGTCATCGTCAAGGACGACGCCGAGAAGGAGAAGGCGCTCAAGCTCTTCTTCGGCGAGCGCGTCTTCGGGAGCGCGGGCGACCGGGTCCTCATCGAGCGCTGCGTCGTCGGCGAGGAGGTCAGCTTCATGGTCCTCTGCGACGGCGAGCGGGCGATCCCGCTCGCGACCGCGAAGGACTACAAGCGGGTCTTCGACGGCGACCGCGGCCCGAACACAGGAGGTATGGGCGGGCACAGCCCCTCCGTCTTCGTCGACGCCGCGACGGCGCGCGAGATCCTGACCGACATCGTCCACCCGACGCTCCGCGGCATGGCGGAGGAGGGGCGGCCGTTCCGGGGCGTCCTCTACGTCGGCCTGATGCTCGAGAACGGCCTGAAGCCCTACGTCCTCGAGTACAACGTCCGCTTCGGCGACCCCGAGACGCAGTGCGTCCTCGTCCGCCTCGAGGACGACCTCCTCCCGTACCTCCTCGGGTCGGCCCGCGGGAAGTTCGACGAGAACGCCAAGCCGGTCTGGAAGAAGGAGGCCGGCGCCGCGGTCGTCCTCTCGGCCGAGGGCTACCCGGGCCCCTTCGAGCGCGGAAAGGCGATCGAGGGGATCGAAGACGCCACCGCCGAGGAGGGGGTCTTCGTCTTCCACGCCGGGACGGCGAAGTCGCCCGAGGGAAGGCTCGTCACGGCGGGAGGGCGCGTCCTCGTCGTCGCCGCGCGGGCGCGCGGACTCTCCGAGGCGCTCCGGCGCGCCGTCGAGGGGGCCGGAAAGATCCGCTTCGACGGCAAGCACTTCCGGCGCGACATGGGGACGAAGGCGCTCGAGATCCTCCGGGAGCGGACCGGCTCGGGATTGAGCTGAAATGAACAGGGGGAACCCGCCGGGCGGGATTCCCCCTGACCCCCTCCGCAAGGAGAGGCTGTGCGCCGGGCGGGATTCCCCCTGACCCCCTCCTCAAGGCGAAGCTGAGCGCCGGGCGGAGCTCCCCTGCCCCCTCCGTGTCGAGCCTTCCGGGACGCCGGTCGGTCGGTCGGGTTCGGATGCTGTTCGGCGGAGGGGGGGCGTTTTGTTGCGACGGGGTATAGATTGACCCCATGAACACCTTCCTCGCCGCGACGATGGTCCTCTTCCAGATGGTTTCCTCCCACGGCACGCCGGCGGCCTCCGCCGCGTCCGCCGCCTCCGCGGGCGGCCTCACCTGGACCGCGCCGAAGGCGTGGCCCGTCGCTCCGCCGGTCTCCTCGATGCGCGTCGTCACCTACGGCGTCCCGGCCGCCGCGGGCGATCCCGAGGGGGGCGAGGTCGCCGTCTTCTTCTTCGGCCCCGGCCAGGGGGGGGCGACGAAGGCGAACGTCGACCGCTGGCTCGCGCAGTTCCAGCCCGAGAAGGGGAGCGCCGGCCCGGGCAAGCCGGTCGCGATGAAGGTCGGCGCGGTCAACGTGACGATCGTGACGACCGAGGGGACCTACTCCTCCGGCATGCCGGGCGGCCCGTCGATGCCGAAGCCCGGCTGGGCGCTCCGGGGCGCCATCGCCGAGGGGCCGCAGGGGCCCGTCTTCTTCAAGATGGTCGGGCCGAAGAAGACGGTCCACGCGGCCGCGACCGCGTTCGACGGTCTCCTGAAGAGCCTGAAGAAGGGCTGAGCCGCCGGCTCAGGCCGCCGCGTAGGTCGCGGCGAACGGGTCCTCTCCCGGCCTCTTCGCCACGCCGTGGTCGGGGTTCGCGCCGAGGTGCTCGAGGAGTTTCCACGCCGTCTCGGCGCCGACGTTCGCCTTCTGCGCCCAGTCGGCCGCGGTCCGGAAGGCGCCGATCTCGCTCCTCATCGCGCCGAGGAGCGCCTTCTGGCTCTCGAGGACGGCGGCCGCCGCCTTCTTCCCCGCCTCGACGCCCGGCTGGTGGTAGGCGTTGATCCCGACGAGGAGGGCGTAGAGGCCGACCGTCCGCTCGAAGAGGGCGACGATCGCCCCGAGCGAGCGGGCCGAGACGTCGCCGACGGTGATCGTCACCGAGCCGCGCCCCTTCTCCGTGAGCGCCTCCCGCGTCCCGAGGAGAAAGCCGTGGAGGTAGTCGCCCGAGGTGACGTCCTCCTCCACCGCGAGCGACGGGAGGCCGTCGCGCCGGTCCTTCAGCACCTCGACGAAGGTCGCGAAGAAGTTCGGGACCCCCTCCCGGAGCTGCTGGACGAAGGCGTGCTGGTCCGTCGAGCCCTTGTTGCCGTAGACCGCGATCCCCTGGTGGACCGTGTTCCCGGCGAGGTCCTTCTCCTTGCCGAGCGACTCCATCACGAGCTGCTGGAGGTAGCGCGAGAGGAGGAGGAGCCGGTCCTTGTAGGGGAGGACGACCATGTCCTTCAGGCCCCGGCCGCCCGTCTCGCGGTACCAGGCGAGGGCGAGGAGGGCCGCCGGGTTCTTCCCGACGTCGGCGACCCGGGTCGCGATGTCGCAGGCGCGGGCCCCCTCGAGGAGGCCGTCGACGTCGAGCCCCTGGAGCGCGGCCGGCAGCAGGCCGACGGCGGAGAGCTGCGAGGTGCGCCCTCCGACCCAGTCCCACATCGGGAAGCGGGCGAGCCACTTCTGGCGCGTCGCGCGCTTGTCGAGCTCGCTCCCTTCCTGCGTCACGGCGACGGCGTGCCGCCCGAAGTCGAGCCCCTTGGCCGTGTAGGCCCCCTGCGCGACGAGCATCCCGTTGCGGGTCTCCTTCGTCCCGCCCGACTTCGAGACGACGACGGTGAGCGTGTGGCGGATCCCGCCCGCGGCGTGGATCCGGTCGAGCTCGCGCGCCATCCCGTCGGGGTCGGTGTTGTCGAAGAAGAAGACCTTCATCCGGTCCTCGGCGCCGCCGAGCGCGTCCGCGACGAGCTGCGGCCCGAGCGCCGAGCCGCCGATCCCGACGACGAGGACGTTCGTGAACCGGCTCCCGCTCTCGGGGACGATCTTCGCGGCGTGGACCTCGGCCGCGAACGCCTTGACCCGGGCGACGGTCTCCTCGATCGCGCGCTTCGTCTCGGCGTCGGGCGCGAGCTCGGGGGCGCGGAGCCAGTAGTGGCCGACCCGCCGACCCTCGTCGGGGTTCGCGACCGCGCCGGCCTCGAGCGCCGCCATCGCGGAGAACGCCGCCGGGAACGCCTCGAGGAGGAGCGGGTCGCTCGTCCGCGCGTGCGTCGGGAGGCACGTCCGTGAGACGTCGACGAAGAGCGGGACGGACGGGACGTAGGCGGAGAGGCTCCGGAGACGGGCGAAGGCGTCGGTCACGTGGCACCTCGAGGTTCGAGCGGTGGGCCCGCCGTAGACTAGCGGAAAGGAGAGCAGGATGGCCTACGCCCAAGGGCTGGTCCTCGGGATCGACGTCGGGGGGACGAAGGTCCTCGCGGGCGTCGTCGACCGGAGCTGGAGCGTCCTCGGCCGCGGGAAGGTCAAGAGCCCGTTCCGGGGCGGGCCTCCCGAGATGACGGAAGCCCTCGTCGCCGCCGCCGACGCGGCCCTCGCCGCGGCCGGCGCCCGGCGGGAGGACGTCGCCGCGATCGGCCTCGGCGTGCCGGGGCCGCTCGACGAGGAACGGACGACCCTCCTTCGCGCCGCGAACCTCGGCGTCGAGAAGTGGAACGTCGCGGCCGCCCTCGAGCCGGCTTTCCCCGGCATCGCGAAGCGCCTCGAGAACGACGTGCGCGCCGCGGCCCTCGGCGAGGCGCGCCTCGGCGCCGCGAAGGGGGAGCGGCTCGTCGTCGCGATCTGGGTCGGGACGGGGATCGGCGGGGCCGTCGTCCTCGACGGGAAGCTCTGGCTCGGCCGGAACCGCAACGCGGGCGAGATCGGCCAGAGCTTCATCCACATCAAGCGCGCCGGGGACGGGACGATCGACGGCACGCTCGAGGGGATCGGGGCGAAGGTCGGGATGGCGTCGTACATCCGCCGCAGGGTCGAGCGCGGGGAGCGGACGGCGCTCCCGAGGACGGCCCTCGAGAGGGACGGGCGGCTCAAGGGCTCCGACCTTCGGAAGGCGCTCGCCGCGGGCGACTCGCTCGTCGAGCGGGCGGTCGCCCGGTCGGCCCGGGCCGTCGGCGTGACGATCTCGACCCTCTGGAACGTCTTCTCTCCGGACCTCTTCGTCCTCGGCGGCGGGGTGGCGGAGGACGTCGGCGGGGGGTACCTCGAGCGCGTCCGGGTCGAGGCGAACCGGCACGCCTTCTTCACCGACCTCGCCGACGTGAGGATCGTCCCGTCGGCGCTCGGCGACGACGCCGGTCTCCTCGGCGCGGCCGTCCTCGCCCGCGAGGGGCGCGGAGCAGTCTGAACCTTCTGGGCCGGAACGGGTTCCGGCCGGTTTGACCTCCCGGAGCGGGGCCGTGACAATCGCGGTCCCGTGAGCTGCTCGTCCTGCTCCCTCGGCACGACCGTCAACCCCGGAGGCAACTACGTCGGCGCCCGCATCGCCGACGCGGTGGACGGCAAGGTGACCGTCGTCTTCACCGGCGAGGTCCAGGTCCGGAAAGGGGAGCGGATCCTCGTCGAGACCGACGAGGGGCCCGAGTTCGCCGAGGTGACGACGCTGACCCCGGTCCTCGCGAAGGCCTGCTCTACGAAGAAGGCGAAGCGGTTCCTCCGCCTCGCCTCCGACTCCGAGTCGGCCGACTTCGCCGAGCGCCTCGAGCTCCAGGAGGAGGCGGGCCGCTTCGCGGCGAGCCGGATCGAGGAGATGCGTCTCCCGGTCAACCTCGTCAAGTGCGTCGTCCCGTTCGACCGGCGCCGGATCACCGTCCTCTACTCCTCCGACGAGCGGGCGAACCTGCGCGACCTCTGCCGCGAGATGTCCGACCGCTTCCGCCTCCGCGTCGACGCCCGGATGGTCGGCGTCCGCGACGAGACGAAGATCGTCGGCGGCATCGGGCCGTGCGGCCTCACGCTCTGCTGCTCGACGTGGCTCCGGGGCTTCCACCCGGTCACGATCCGGATGGCGAAGCTCCAGGGGATCACGCCGAACCCCTCGAAGCTGACCGGGATGTGCGGCCGGCTGAAGTGCTGCCTCGCCTACGAGCTCGAGGGGGGGATCGAGGCCGCGCGCAAGATGGGGAGCAAGGGCCCCGACCGGAAGGACGACGGCAGGAAGGCCCCGCCGCCGGCTCCCGCCCCGGCCCCGGCGGCCTGAGCCCGCCGGCGCCCGCCGGCGCCCTCGGTTAGACTTCCCCCCACCGTCCGTCCAATTCTCCGCGAGGGGTTCCCCCCGATCGTCGAGGAGTCCTCATGGCCGTTCGCAAACCTCCCGTGCCGCCGCCCCCTGCGCCCGCCGCCAACGGCTCCGAGATGGGGCCGCGGAAGCTGATCCGCCCCTCGCTCTCCGACGTCCGCCGCGACGGCGGCCCCCGCGCGCTCCGCAAGGGGGCGCCGCCGGAGCAGACGAACGCCGAGTCGTTCTACTACCTCAAGCAGATGCAGGCGCGGACGGCGATCGTCGTCCGCCTCGTCGACGGCGAGGAGCTGCGCGGCTGGATCGAGTGGTACGACAAGGACGCCATCAAGCTGAACCGCGAGAACGCGCCGAACCTCCTCCTCCAGAAGAGCGCGATCAAGTACCTCTACAAGGAGGAGGAGGAGCGGCAGTTCCGCCGCCGGAAGGCCAAGGCGGAATCCGCCGAGGGAGGCCGGGGGACGTCGGGCGACGCCAACGGTCGCTGATTCCCGGGGCGTCCTCCCGGGCGCGGGAGCGCTAGACTTCGTCTCATGAAGACCGAGAACCTCACGCGCGAAGCCCTGACCAGGTACGCCGCGGAGAGCAGGGAGTCGTTCGAGGCCCTCCTGAAGGACTTCGTCGAGATCCCGAGCGTCTCCGTCGACCCGACGAAGAAGAACGCGATCCGCGAGAACGCCAAGCTCGCGGCCGAGACGATCCGCCGTTTCGGCGGCGAGCCGACGATCCTCGAGACCGAGGGGCACCCGATCGTGGCCGGGGCGTGGGGGAAGAACCCCGACTGGCCGACCGTCACCGTCTACAACCACCTCGACGTGCAGCCCGCCTCGATGGAGACGGAGCCGTGGGGGACGGAGCCGTTCACGTTCACGAAGCAGGGGGACCGCTACTTCGGCCGCGGCACGACGGACGACAAGGGCCCCGCGCTGACGGCCCTCTACGGCATCAAGGCCGCCCTGGACGCCGAGCTCCCGGTGAACCTCCGCGTCCTCTGGGAGTTCGAGGAGGAGATCGGCTCGCCGAGCTTCGAGAAGGCCGTCGCCGCGAACGCGGACCTCCTCGCGACCGACTCCGTCCTCGTCTCCGACACGATCTGGATCGCCCGCGGCAAGCCCGCCTGCCCGGCCGGCCTCCGCGGCCTGCAGGGCTTCCTCTTCACGCTCGAGACGGGCGAGACGGACCAGCACTCGGGCGTCTGCGGCGGCGCCGCGCGCAACCCCATGGCCGAGCTGATGAAGCTCGTCGCCGAGTGCTTCGACGGGGCGACGGGTCGGGTGAAGATCCCGGGCTTCTACGACGACGTCGTCCCGCCGACCAAGAAGGAGCTCGAGGACTTCAAGCGCTCCGGCTTCACCGTGGCGGGATTCAAGAAGGACCACCTCTTCAAGTCGCTCCGGACGAACGACGCCCTCGACGTCATGAAGCGGATCTGGGCGCAGCCGACGTTCGAGATCCACGGCATGGTCGGCGGCTACACGGGGCCGGGCGTGAAGACGGTCATCCCGCCGAGCGCCGAGGTGAAGGTCTCCTGCCGCCTCGTCCCCGACCAGACGGGCGAGAAGATCGCGAAGCTCGTCACGAAGTTCGTGAAGTCGAAGAACAGGGACGTGAAGGTCCACGTCAAGAACCGCCTCGACCCGTACCGGGGGAAGACGGAAGGGCCTCTCGCCGACGCCGTGAAGCGCGCCATGAAGTTCGCGTTCAAGCGCGAGCCGGTCTTCGTCCGCGAAGGGGGCTCCATCGGCGCCGTCGTGACGATGGAGCAGGTCCTGAAGTGCCCCGTCATCTTCCTCGGCCTCTCCCTCCCCGAGCACGGCTACCACGCTCCGAACGAGAACTACGACTGGGAGCAGGCATCCGGCGGCATGGCCGCCTTCACCCGCTACTTCGCCGAGGTCGCCTCGCTCGGCAAGCCCTCGAAGGTCGCCGAGGCGGGCAAGCCGGCGCCGAGGGCGAAGAAGGCCGCCCCGAAGAAGAAGGCGAAGAGGTAGCCCCGGGCCCCTTCGACATCAGTCCATCCCGAAGCCCCCGCGACGAGCGGGGGCTTTCGATTTGACGAGGGAGCACGAGAGCACGGGGGAGCGTGGTCGTAGCTCCCGTCGATTCCTCGGAGGGCCTTGGTCGGGGCGGTGCGTCTCACGGCC
>JBDIBE010000068.1:0-12175 GCA_039812785.1 Thermoanaerobaculia bacterium
GACGCCGCGGCGACGACGATGCCGGCCGCCGCGCCGACGCCGACGCCGCGCCCCTCGGCGACCGAGCTCGCGCGGCAGACGGTCGAGGTCCCGCTCTGGGCGATCCTCGCCGTCCCCGGCGTCCTCGTCGCGGTCGGGGGCGCCCTCTTCGCCGTACGTCGGCGGGCGCGGTCGCTCGGCGACGCCGCGGCGCTCCTCGCCCCCGAGCCGGGCGAGACGAAGGAGCGCGCCGTGGCGCGCGTCGAGCGGGCGATCCGAGAGCACCTCGCGCGGAAGGCGGGCGTCGCCGAGGGGGCGCCCGTCCCGGCGCTCCTCGACGAGCTCGCCGCGAAGGGAGTCCCGCCCGCTCTCCGCGAGGAGCTCCGGCTCCTCCTGTCGCAGGCCGAGTTCCTGCGGTTCGCCCCGCAGCTCGGCGATTACTCCGACGAGATCACACGGCTCCGCGAGAAGGCCCGGGACGTCCTCGGGCGCGTTCGGGAGGCCCGGGGAGCCTAGAATCTCCTCCGTGACCGTCCCCGCGCGGGTCCTCCCGCCGTCGAAGCTCGGCCGCTTCCTCGAGAGGCACCGCCTCCTCGACGAGACGAGCGGCATCGCGCCCGAGCGCTTCCTCGTGACGCTCGTGAAGAAGGCGCTCGATTTCGTACCGTCGGACGCGGCCGTCCTCCTCCTGGACGATCCCGTCGCGAAGGAGGACGACCGTTCGCGGAACGAGCTGACGGTCGTCGCGGCGGCGGGCGAGTTCCGAGAAGCCATGGCCGGGACGCGCGTCCGCCCGGTGGACGGCATCGCCGGCTTCACCTACGCGCGCGGCGAGCGGACCTCGGTGAACGAGATGAAGGGCGCGCGCGCCCTCTCCCGCGAGGCGGACGACGCCTTCGCGGCCCCGGTGAAGACGGCGCTCGGGGTCCCCGTCGTCATCGAGTCGCACGTCTGCGGCGCGCTCGTCCTCGTGAACCGCAAGGAGCCGGACGGGTTCGACCCGCGCGACGAGAGGCTCATGGCCCTCTTCGGCGACACGCTGTCGCTCGCCCTGCAGAACCTCCTCGACGAGCGGCGCGCCCGCGAGGTCGCGCGGCGCGACTCGCTCACGGCGCTCTACAACGACCGCTACTTCCACAAGAAGCTCCAGCAGGAGATCGACAAGCTCGCGGCCGGGGCGCCGGGCGACCTGACGCTCCTCTTCCTCGACTGCGACCACCTGAAGGCGGTCAACGACGAGCACGGCCACCTCGCCGGGAGCCAGATCCTCCGGGAGGTCGCCTTCGTCCTCCAGCGCCAGCTCGCCGCGACGACCTCGCTCCCCTGCCGCTACGGCGGCGACGAGTTCACGGTCATCCTCCTCGACTGCGACCTCGACCAGGGGGTGGAGGTCGCCGAGCGGATCCGGCAGGCGATCCAGGACTGGACCTTCCTGCCGATGGCGATCGGCCCCGGGGAGCCCGCGCTCAGCCTGAAGGGCGTCATCACGATGTCGGTCGGCGTCGCCTCGTGGCGCCGGCACTGCACGCGGGAGCGTTCCCCCGCCGAGCAGAAGAACGAGCTGCTGAAGAAGGCCGACGCCGCGCTCTACGAGGCCAAGGAGAGGGGAAAGAACTGCGTCGTCGGCGCCTCCCGCGGGGACTCCGCGCCGGGCCGCCCGAGCGTCGTCCTGAAGTCCTGAACGCTCCCGCCGCGCCTGCTAACATCGCCGGCCGCCCTCGCCCGCGGGCGACCTGCCGGAGGTGCCATGTCCGCCGTCCCCACCGAAATCGTCCCGAAGAACGTCCTCGACGCGCTCGGCCGCCACATGCTCGTGGACGGCTACCACGTCGTCATGGACCTCGAGAAGTCGCACGGGAGCTTCATCCACGACAGCCTCCACGGCGTCGAGGTCCTCGACTTCTACTCGCACTTCGCGACGATCCCGATCGGCTACAACCACCCCTCCCTGAAGGAGCCCGCCTTCCTCGAGGAGCTCCGGCGCGCCGCCCTCACGAAGCCGGCGAACAGCGACATCTACACCGAGGAGATGGCGCGCTTCGTCGAGACGTTCGCCCGCGTCGCCGTACCGGCGAGCCACGCCTCCCACCTCTTCTTCGTCGAGGGGGGCTCGGTCGCCGTCGAGAACGCCCTGAAGACCGCCTTCGACTGGAAGGTGCGGAAGAACTTCCGCAAGGGCTACCGGAGCGAGCGCGGCCACCAGGTCCTCCACTTCGAGCAGGCCTTCCACGGCCGGACGGGCTACACGCTCTCGCTGACGAACACCTCCGACCCGCGGAAGACGATGTACTTCCCGAAGTTCTCCTGGCCGCGCGTCGTGAACCCGAAGCTCCGCTTCCCCGTCGACGAGGCCGAGATCGAGCGCGTCTCGAAGGTCGAGGCCCTCGCGCTCGCCCAGGCGAAGCAGGCGCTCCTCGACAACCGCGACGACGTCGCGGCTCTCATCATCGAGCCGATCCAGGCCGAGGGGGGCGACAACCACTTCCGCCCCGAGTTCCTCGCCGCCCTCCGCCGCCTCTGCGACGAGAACGACATGCTCTTCATCTGCGACGAGGTGCAGACCGGCGTCGGCCTGACGGGCAGCATGTGGGGATTCCAGACGATGGGCGTCGTCCCGGACGTCTTCTCCTTCGGCAAGAAGATGCAGGTCTGCGGCATCGCGTCGAGCTCCCGGATCCACGAGGAGCCGGACAACGTCTTCGTCGTCTCCTCGCGCATCAACTCGACCTGGGGCGGCAACCTCGCCGACATGGTCCGCTCCCGCCGCTACCTCGAGATCATCGAGGCCGAGGACCTCGTCGGGAACGCGCGCGAGGTCGGCGCCTTCCTCCTCGGGAAGCTCCGGGAGCTCGCCTCCGAGTTCCCGGGGAAGATGACGAACGTCCGCGGCCGCGGCCTCTTCATCGCCTTCGACCTGCCCGACGGCGCGACGCGCGGGAAGGTCCTCGCGACGTGGCTCCAGAAGCACAACGTGATGGGCCTCGCCTGCGGCGACGCCTCCGTGCGGCTCCGGCCGGCGCTCACCCTCTCGAAGGAAGAGGCTCTCCTCGGCGTGCAGCGCCTCCGCGCCACGCTGACCGAGGTCCTCGGCTGACGCTCCGCCCGGGATGAGGCTCCTTCCCCGGGTCTCCCGCCCCGCGAGGACCGTCCTCCTCGCGGGGGGGCTCGGAGGCGCCCTCCTCTTCGGCTGGGTCGTTCCCGTCCCCGCGATCGTCGCGCTCCGCTTCCGTCCCCCCTCCACGACGGCCTTCCTCGAAGCGCGGCGCGAGCGGCTCCTCGCGGAGGGGAAGAGCGGGAAGATCGACCGCCGGCCCGTGCCGCTCGAGAAGGTCTCCCCGAACCTCGTCGCGGCCGTCCTCGTCGCCGAGGACGCCCGCTTCTTCGAGCACCACGGGCTCGACCTCGACGCGATCCGCGCCGCCCGGGAGCGGAACAGGCGCTTCCCGAAGCGGCGCCCCGTCGGCGCCTCGACGATCACGCAGCAGCTCGCCAAGAACCTCTGGCTCTCCTCGAGCCGGAGCTGGTTCCGCAAGGGCCGGGAGGCCGCGATCGCGCTCGCGATGGAGCTCCTCCTGCCGAAGAGGACGATCCTCGAGCACTACCTCTCCGCGATCGAGTGGGGCGAGCGCGTCTACGGGTGCGAGGCGGCCTCGAGGAAGTACTTCGGCGTCCCCGCCGCGGCCCTCACGCGCGAGCAGGCCGCCTGGCTCGCCGCGATGATCCCGGGGCCCCGCGTCTTCCTCCGGAGCCCGGCCCGCCACGAGCGCAGGGCCCGGCGGATCCTCGCCCGGATGGCGCGGGCCGGCGACGTCCGCCCCTTTCTCGACGAAGATTCCGACGACGACGACGCGCGGTAAGATTTCCGTCAAATGAGCCGCCTCCCGAGAGCCTTCCCCGGCTCGACGCTCCTCCTCGCCGCGCTCCTCGCCTCCGCCTGCGCGCCCAAGCCGGCCTCGATCCGGATCTCCGAGACGAAGATGAAGGTCTACGGCCTCGGCCGCGTCGTCCCGATCCAGGGGGACGTCGTCGACGGGAAGGGCCAGGTCGTCGCGGGCCGGACGGTCGAGTGGTCCTCCTCGAACCCGAAGGTCGCCACGATCGACAAGGCCACCGGCTCGCTGAAGACCGTCGCCCCCGGGAAGACGGTCGTCACCGCGCGAATCGAGAAGCCCCCGCTCGAGGCCACCGTCCCGGTCGAGGTCTTCGACGTCGCGCTCGTCAACGTCATCCCCCCGCGGACGACGCTCGCCGGCCCGGCAGGGTCGCGGTTCCCCCTCGCCTTCGAGGTGAAGGACAGCAAGGGGGCGAAGCTCGGCCTCCCGGCGAAGTGGGAGTCCTCGGCCCCCAAGGTCGCGACCGTCGACGGGAGCGGCGTCGTCACCTCCGCCGGCGAGGGCTCGACGACGATCACGGCGAAGGTCGGCGACGTCCCGGGCGCCTCCGAGGTCGTCGTCGTCTTCCGGACGATCGACTCGCTCGTCGCCTCGCCCCTCACGATCCCGCTGAAGGTCGGGGAGCTCTCCCGCGTCACGCTCGTCGCCAGGGATCCCGAGGGGGCCGCGATCCCCGACGTCGCCGCGACCTGGACCACGTCCGACCCGAAGGTCGCGACCTGCTCGGGCGGGATGGTCCTCGGCGTCGCGCCCGGCTCGGCCACGGTGCGGGCCTCCTGCGGCGACAAGTTCGCCGAAGTGTCGGTGATCGTGTTTTGAGCGACGCCGTCCGGCTCCCCGCCGTCGCCGGACTCTTCTACGAGGCCGGCGCGCGGGCGCTCCGGGCGGACGTCGAGGCCTTCCTCGGGGAGGCGCGCGGGCCGAGGGCCGCGGCGTCGGAGTGGCGCGCGCTCCTCCTCCCGCATGCCGGGCACGTCTACTCGGGCGCCGTCTGCGGCGAGGGCGTCGGCGCCGTCGAGCTCCCGCCGACCGTCCTCCTCCTCGGCCCGAACCACGTCGGCGAAGGGGAGGGGCTCGCGCTCTCCGACGCGACGGCGTGGCGGACGCCGCTCGGCGACGTTCCCGTCGCGCGGGGCCTCGTCGACGAGCTCCTCGCGGCGGGCGGCGGGATCCGCCTCGACGGGCGGGCGCATCGCCGGGAGCACTCGCTCGAGGTGATCCTCCCGTTCCTGCAGGCCGCGCGGCCGGACGTCTCCGTCGCGCTCCTCTCGCTCGGCGAGCCCGATCTCGACGCCTGCCTCGCGGCCGGCCGCGCCGTGGCGCGCGCCGTGTCGGCGATCGAGGCCCGCGGCGGGCGCGTCGCCCTCGTCGTTTCCTCCGACCTCAACCACTACCTTCCCCGGGACGAGAACCGGCGGAAGGACGACCGCGCGATCGACGCCCTCCTCGGAGGCGACCCGGAGGAGCTCTTCCGGCGGGTCCTCCTCCGCGAGCGGATCTCGATGTGCGGCGTCCTTCCCGCGACGGCGCTCCTCGCGGCCCTCCGCGGGCTGCCGCCCGTCTCCCCGCGCCTCCTCGCGCACGGCGACTCGGCGGACGCCTCGGGGGACGAGAGCCGCGTCGTCGGCTACGCCGCCGTCATCTGGGAGTCCCGTCGCGCGACGGGAGAAAGGGAGAGCTGATGCGCATCGCGAACTTCTCGGCCGAGGTCTCGCCCTTCGCCAAGACGGGAGGCCTCGGCGACGTCGTCTCCTCCCTCCCCAAGGCCCTCGCCGCCACCGGGCACGACGTCGACGTCTGGGTCCCGTTCTTCCTCGAGGCGGCCGAGTGGTTCCGGCGCCGCGGGACGTGGCCCGAGCAGGAGATGGAGCCGTTCGACGTCTCCGTCCTGGGCGCCCCGCACCGCGTCGGCATCCTCCGCGGGACGCTCCCGGGGAGCTCCGTCCCCGTCCACTTCGTCGCGCACGACCCGCTCTTCCACCGCCCCGGCGGCCTCTACGCGAAGAACGAGCGCGGCGAGGACGACGGCATCTGGCGCTTCAGCCTCTTCGTCCGCGCGGCGATCGAGGCGTTGAAACGGAAGGGGGACAGGCCCCAGGTCCTCCACGCGCACGACTGGCATCCCGGCCTCGCGACGATGCTCGGCGCCTGGAGCTCCTGGCGCGACCCCTGGTTCGACGACGTCGCCTCCGTCCTGACGATCCACAACGTCGGCTACCAGGGGGTCTACGGCGCCGGGAAGTTCCCGGTCCTCGGCCTCCCGCCCGAGACCTGGACCGGCGGCATGGTCGAGTTCGGCGGCGACCTCAACATGCTCAAGGGGGCCATCGTCGCCGCCGACATGGTGACGACCGTCTCGCCGACCTACGCCTGGGAGATCCGGACGCCCGAGGGGGGCGCCGGCCTCGACTCGGTCCTCCGCCTGAAGGCGGCGCGCCTCGCGGGCATCCTGAACGGGATCGACCGGCAGGTCTGGAACCCCGAGGCCGACTCCTACGTCGCCGCCCGCTTCTCCCTCGACGACCTCCGCGGCAAGGCGGAGTGCCGCGGCGACCTCTGCCGGCTCGCCGGCTTCGAGGCGGCCGACCCTTCGATGATCGTCGGCTCCGTCGGGCGCCTCGCGCCGCAGAAGGGGTACGACATCCTCTTCGAGGCCGTCCCCGAGCTCGTCCGCCGCGGGATCCGCGTCGTCGTGCTCGGCTCCGGCGAGCCGGCGCTCGAGGGGTCGATGCGCCTCCTCGAGGCGCACTTCCCGGGCCGCTTCCGCGGCTTCGTCGGGTACGACGAGGCGCTCTCGCACAAGATCCACGCGGGGTGCGACGCCTTCGTCGTCCCGTCGCGCTACGAGCCGTGCGGCCTCACTCAGATGTACGCGCTCGGCTACGGCACGGTCCCGGTCGTCCGCCGCACCGGAGGCCTCGCCGACTCCGTCATCGGGCTCCACGGCGAGAACCTCGAGTGGGCGAACGGCTTCCACTTCGACGACGCCTCTCCCCACGCCCTCGCCGCCGAGCTGCTCCACGCGCAGCGCGTCTTCTTCCACCGCGACGCCTGGTCGAGGCTCGTGAGGAACGGCATGCGCGCCGACTTCTCCTGGGGCCGCTCCGCGAACGACTACGAGCTCGTCTACCGGCGGGCGCGCGAGGTGCGCGGGCTGGCCTGGTAGAGGCGCCGAACGGACCGTTTCAGAGGTCGGCGTCCCTCACGCCGAGCCCCGCGACGAGCCGGGCGAGCGCCGCGTGGACGTCCGGCCCCGCGGCGAGGACGTTCCCGCGCTCCCGCCAGCAGCCGCCCCCGTCGAAGTCGGTGACGACGCCGCCCGCCTCGGCGACGAGGACGGCGCCGGCGGCCGAGTCCCACGGGGAGAGGCCGAGCTCGAAGAAACCGTCGAAGATGCCGCAGGAGACGTAGGCGAGGTCGAGCGCCGCGCTCCCGGCGCGGCGGATCGACTGCACCTCGAGGAACGCCGCCTTGAAGACGCGCAGGTAGGTGTCGATCCGCGCCTGGATCCGGAAAGGGAAGCCGGTCGCGAGCGCCGCGCCCGCGAGGGACGGGCGCCGCGTGACGTGAACGCGCCGATCGTTGCGGAAGGCGCCCGAGCCCTCCTCGGCGACGAAGAGGTCCCGCTTCACCGGGTCCCAGACGACGCCGAGGACGAGCTCGCCGTGGCGCCCGCCCGCGGTGCGCCCGATCGAGACGGCCCAGTGCGGAAAACCGCGGACGAAGTTCGCCGTCCCGTCGAGCGGGTCGACGATCCACGCGGGGGCGTCCGGGTCCGAGCCCGAAACGCCGCCCTCCTCCCCGACGAAGAGGTCCCGAGGGAACGCGCCGAGGAGGACCTTCCTCACGAGCGCCTCGCTCTCGCGGTCGGCGCGCGAGACGACGTCGTTCCGCCCCTTCTCCTCGACCTCCGAGGGGTCGAGCGAACCGAAGTGCCCGAGGAGGAGCTCGCCCGCGGCGCGGGCCGCCTCGACCGCGGCGTCGATCGCACGAGAAGCGGACGCCATCAGTGCCTGAGGACGATGCTGTCGAGGATCATCAGGAAGGCGCTCTGCTGCTGGGCCTCGGTCTTGTTGATGACGGCGAGGCAGGCGCCCTTCGGGAAGAGGCGGTGGAGCTCGTCGGCCTCGTGCCCCGAGACGATGACGATCTTCTTCTCGCTCACGCCGCGCTCCTTGGCGAGCCGCGCGACGGACCGTCCGTCGAGGACCGGCATCTCGAGGTCGACGAGGAGGAGGTCGACGTCGGGGCCGAGCTTCGCGAGCGCCGCGACCGGGTCCTGGTACGCCTCGAAGGCGACGCGGTCTCCGAAGCGCTCGGCGAAGATCGCCCGCCACGACGCCGCGTAGGCCGTCGAGTCGTCGACGAGGACGACGCGCTTCGCCCTCGGGGGGACGGGAGGCTCCTGGTCCGACAAGGTCTTTTCCGGGGCCCGCGCGCCCGGGGCTCCTAGGTCGCCGCCGCGGCGGCCGCCCCGTGCCGGTAGACCTCGCGGCCGCCGAAGAACGTCCGCTCGACCCGCCCCTTGAGCGTCTTCCCCGCCCACGGGGAGTTCGCCGAGAGGGAGCGGAACGAGGCGAACGTCGTCGTGCGCGAGGTCGAGAAGAGGACGACGTCGGCGGGGGCCCCCTCGGCGAGCGTCCCGTACGGGAGGCCGAAGAGGCGGGCCGGGGCCGTCGACATCGCCTCGACGAGGCGCGAGAGCGAGAGGAGGCGCGGCGTGACGAGCGCGTCGACGAGGACGGGGAGCGCCGTCTCGAGGCCGGTGACGCCGAACGGGGCGGCGGCGAACTCGAGCGCCTTCTCGTCGGCGTGGTGGGGCGCGTGGTCCGTCGCGACGCAGTCGATCGTGCCGTCGGCGAGCGCCGAGACGAGGGCCTGGCGGTCCTCCTCGCCCCGGAGCGGGGGGTTCATCTTGAAGCGCGTGTCGTAGCTCGACCGGGCGACGTCCTCGTCGGTGAGGGTCAGGTGGTGCGGCGTCACCTCGCAGCTGACGGGGACGCGCGCCGCGCGCGCGCGGCGGATCGCGGCGAGGCTGTCCCTCACGGAGACGTGCGCCACGTGGAGCCGGGCGCCCGTGAGCGCGGCGAGCTCGACGTCGCGCGCGACCATCGTCGACTCGGCGACGGCGGGCCAGCCCGGGAGCCCGAGGCGGGTCGAGGCCCACCCCTCGTTCATCTGGCCGCCCGCGACGAGGTTCGGGTCCTCCTCGTGGACGACGACGGGGAGGCCCCACATCGAGGCGTACTCGAGCGCGCGGCGCATCAGGTCGCCGTTCGCGACCGGCTTGCCGTCGTCGGAGATCGCGACGATCCCCTCGGCCTTCATCAGGCCGATCTCGGCGAGCGCGACGCCCTTCTGCCCCTTCGAGACGGCCCCGATCGGGAGGACGCGCACGCGCGCCGTCTCGCGGATCCGCTTCTGGAGGAACGAGGCCGTCGGCGCGTCGTCGATCACGGGGTCCGTGTTCGGCATGCAGCAGACGGTCGTGTAGCCGCCCGCGGCGGCCGCCTCTGAGCCGGAGGCGATCGTCTCCTTCCACTCGAAGCCGGGCTCGCGGAAGTGGGCGTGGAGGTCGACGAAGCCGGGGGCGACGACGAGGCCCGAGGCGTCGACCGTCGCGGCGCCGCGGGGCGCGGCGATCCGCTCGTCGACCCGGGCGACGACGCCCCCCTCGAGGAGGACGTCGAGCGTGGCGTCGAGGTCGCGCGACGGGTCGATGACCCGGCCGCCGGTGATCAGTACGGGAGTCTCATTCATCGCCGGCCGTCCCGATGAGGAGGTAGAGCACGGCCATCCGCACCGCCACGCCCGCCTCGACCTGGTCGAGGATGACGGAGCCCGGCCCGTCGGCGACGGCGGAGTCGATCTCGACGCCGCGGTTCATCGGGCCGGGGTGCATGACGATGGCGTCGGGGCGCGCGAGGCGCCGCCGCTCCGGGGTGAGCCCGAAGAGCTCGAAGTACTCGCGGTCCGACGGGAAGCCGAGGCCGCCGCCGCGCTCCTTCTGGACGCGCAGCATCATGACGACGTCGGCGCCGTCGACGGCCTCCTCGATCCGCGTCGTCACGCGCGCGCCCGTCCGCTCGATCTCGGGCGGCAGGAGCGTGCGGGGCCCGGCGAGCGTCACCTCGGCCCCCATCTTCGGCAGGAGCGCGAGGTTCGAGCGGGCGACGCGGCTGAAGCGGACGTCGCCGCAGATCGCGACGCGCAGCCCCTCGAGCCGCCCCTTCGCCTTCCGCATCGTGAAGGCGTCGAGAAGCGCCTGCGTCGGGTGCGCGTGCGTCCCGTCGCCGGCGTTGATGACGGCGCACTTGAGGTTGCGGGCGAGGAAGTGGGGCGCGCCCGAGGCCTGGTGCCGGATGACGATGGCGTCGGGGGCCATCGCCTCGAGGTTCTTGCAGGTGTCGAGGAGCGTCTCTCCCTTGGCGGCCGACGAGGTCGCGGCGGCGAAGGAGATCGAGTCGGCGGTGAGGCGCCGCTCGGCGATCTCGAAGGAGAAGCGGGTCCGGGTCGAGTTCTCGTAGAAGAGGTTCGCGACGAGGCGCCCGCGGAGCGTCGGGACCTTCTTGATCGTCCGCTTGTTGATCTCGGCCATCGACTCGGCCGTGTCCAGGATGAGCTGGATCTCGGGCTTCGTGAGCGACTCGATGTCGAGGAGATCCTTCTTCGTGAAGGAGGCGGGGTCGGCCGGAGTCTCGGGCTTCCTGCTCACCGCTTTCCGCGGCCGCGCCCCTTCGGGGCGGGCTTCCCGGCCGCCTTCCGGGCGGCCTTCTTCACCGGGGCCTTCCTCGCGGCCTTCGGGGCCGCCTTCCCGGGCGCGGCCTTCGCGGCGTACCGGTCGAGGAGCCAGACGTCGTCCTCGCCGTCCGTCTCCTTGAACGTCACGGAGACGACCTCGGTGGCGGAGGTGGAGATCTTCTTGCCGACGAGCTGCGCCTCGATGGGGAGCTCGCGGCGGCCGCGGTCGACGAGGACCGCGAGGAGGATCCGGCGCGGGCGCCCGAAGTCGAGGATGGCGTCGATCGCCGCCCGGACCGTCCGCCCCGTGTAGAGGACGTCGTCGCAGAGGACGATCGTCTTCGTCTCGACCGGGAAGGAGATGTCCGTCTTCTTCAGGACGGGCGAGGAGGCGACGGTCGAGAGGTCGTCGCGGTAGAGGGTGATGTCGAGGAGCCCGACCGGGACCCTCACCCCCTCCGCCTTCTCGATCTCGAGCGCGAGCCGCCGCGCGAGCGGGACGCCGCGGGTGCGGATGCCGACGAGCGCGAAGCCGTCGACGCCGCCGGCCTCCTCGACGACCTCGCGGGCCATTCGGGCGAGGACGCGCGACATCCCCGCGGGGTCGAGGAGACGGAGCTTTCTGTAGGTGCCGTTCGCTTCGCCCATCTTCGGAACCGCGGGGACACTACACGGGAGGCGGAGAGCCGTCAACGCTCGCTCCGGGGCGCGCTGCGGTCGCCCCGCCGCCTTGGTAACCTCTGCGGCGATGGGAGCCGTCTCGGCCTCGCCCGTCGCGCGGCACGGGCCGGCGCCATGGACCGACGCGCTCGCGATCGGGTTCCCGGTTGCGGGGGCCTTGGTTCGCCTCTTCATCGCCTCCGAGAGCCCGCTCCCGCCCGACAACCTCACCGCGTTCATCGCCTTCGGCGCCCTCCAGGACCTCGCCGCCGGGCTCGTCCTGGCGCTCCTCGCCCGCGGCATGCGTCGAGCAGGCCTGCCGGCGCCGCTCGCGGCCGGGACGGCGCTCGTCCCGTTCCTGATCCTCCTCGCCGGACACGCAGCCTGGGCCGAGGCGATCGTCTACTTCGGCCATCCTCCGCGCCGCGAGGACGTCGAGGTCGCGCTCGGCTCCTCCTTCCTCGCGCGCTCGGCCGAGGCGCAGTCGCTCCTTCGCCTCGGCGCATTCGTCGTCGCCGGCCTCCTCGCCACGCTCGCCGCCGTCCGGCCGCTCCGTGCCCGGCGTGCCGTTCCCGGCTCCCGGCTCGCGCTCGCTGTCGCGGGGGCGAGCGCCCTTTCCCTCGCGGTGCGCGCTTTCACGCCGATCCCGGCGGCGAACGGCGTCGTCTTCGCCGCGCTCGACCTCGCGGACGAGCCGCGTCCCGAAGACGCGCAGGGACGCGCGACCGTGCCACCGCCGCGGCGGCCCGTCACGGAGGTCCGCTCGCTCGCCCCGCCGCGCCCGCCCGCGCTCTGGCTCTCCGACGACGCGCCCCTCGCCTCGCTCCCCCCGCCTCGCGCCGCCGACGCGCCCCGGCTCCCCGAGGGGCTGAAGCCGAACTTCGTCTTCGTCCTGATGGAGG
>JBDIBE010000069.1:0-12155 GCA_039812785.1 Thermoanaerobaculia bacterium
CACCGTCGTCGACCGCCGCCCGGCCCCGCCGGCGTCGAATCCCGAATCGAAGCCCGCCGCCCCGGCCGAAGCGCCGGCCGCGAAGTGAGGAGGACGCCGTGAAGAAGACCCTCGCCCTCCTCGCCGCCCTCCTCCTCTCCCCGTTCGCCGCGCTCGCGGGAGACCCGCCGCCCCTGCCGAAGGAGCTGCCCCCCTACGGGGCCGACCGCCCGCTCCCCGTGCCCGCGATCGAGAAGTCGACCCTCCCGAACGGCCTCCTCCTCTGGCTCGTCCCGCGCGGCGGCTTCCCGAAGGTCTCGATGACCCTCGCCGTCCGCGGCGGCCGCGCCTCCGACCCCGAGGGCCTCGCCGGCATCTCCGACCTCCTCTCGGCCACGATGAAGGAGGGCGCCGGGAAAAGGAGCGCGCGGCAGATCGCCGAGGAGCTCCAGGCGATCGGCGGCGAGCTCTCCGTCTCCGCGGGGGCCGACGCCTTCTACGTCGGCGGCTCCTCCCTCTCGGCGGGCGCGCCGCGCCTCTTCGAGCTCCTCGCCTCGGTCGCCCTCGCGCCGGCCTTCCCGGCCGACGAGGTCGAGCTCGCGAAGGAGAACGCCCTCCAGGAGCTCGACGTCGCCGAGTCGACCCCGGACTTCCTCGCCTCGAAGGCCTTCGCCGCGGCCGTCTACGGCGCGCACCCCTACCGCACCGTCTCCGCGGACCGCGGGACGATCGGGAAGACGACGCCGGAGCTCCTCCGGAAGGAGCACGCGCGCCGCTTCCGCCCCGACGCCGCGCTCCTCGTCGTCGCGGGCGACTTCGACGCGGCCGCGGCGAGGGCCGCCGTCGCGAAGGCGTTCGGAGGCTGGAAGGCCGCGGGCGATCCGCTGCCGCCGCTCCCCCCCTCGCCCCCGGCGCGACCGCGCGAGATCCGGCTCGTCGACCGCCCGGGCTCGGTCCAGTCGACCGTCGTCGCCGGCCGCCCCGGCCCTGCCGCCTCCGATCCCGACTGGTACGACGTCCTCGTCGCGAACACGCTCTACTCCGAGGCCTTCTCGAGCCGCCTCGTCACGAACATCCGCGAGCAGAAGGGCTACACCTACTCGCCGTCGGGGAGCTTCACCTCGCGCCGCGCGGGCGGCCTCCTCGAGGTGCAGGCCGACGTCCGCAGCGCGGTCACCGCCGCGACGCTCCTCGAGGTCTTCTACGAGCTCGACCGCCTCGCGGCGACGAAGCCGACGGACGAGGAGCTTGCGGGGGCGAAGCGCTACCAGGCCGGCCTCTACCTCCTCCGCAACCAGGTCCAGGGCGCCGTGGCGATCACCCTCGCGCGCGACTGGGTCAACGGCCTCCCTCCCGAGGCCCTCGGCGAGTTCGTGCCGAAGGTGAACGCCGTCACGGCCGACGGCGTGAAGGCCGCGGGGAGGAAGTACTTCCTCTCGTCGACCCAGACGGTCGTCGTCGTCGGAGACGCCAGGGAGGTGAGGCCCCAGCTCGAGCTCTGGGGGGCGGTGAAGGACGTGAAGCCGTAGCCCCGCGGCGCCCTCAGGCCTCCTCCGGCGGGGCGATGCCGAGCCAGAGGAGGCCGCCCGCGACGGCGAGCGCGGCGGCGACGTGGAGCGCCCTCTCCCAGCCGATCGCGGCGGCGAGGACGGGCGTCAGGGCGGGGGAGACGAGCCCGCCGAGGTTGCTCCCCATGTTCATGACGCCGCCCGCCGCGCCGCTCCGCGGGCCGGCGAGCTCGGTCATCGTGGCCCAGAACGGCCCCTCCACCGAGAGGACGAGCGCCGTCGCGAGCGCGAGGCAGACGGCGGCGACGTACGCGTTCGCCGTGTGCGCGCCGACGGCGATGAAGGCGCTCCCGCCGATCAGCCCCGCCATCGGCACGACGCGCCGGCCGCGCGCCTCGCCGAGCCGCTTCACGAGCGCGTCGGAGACGGCCCCGCCCGCCGGGATCGAGACGATCGACAGGATCCACGGCAGGCTCGAGAGGAGCGCCCCCCGGAGCAGCCCGAAGCCGCGCACGTCGACGAGGTAGAGGTAGAACCAGAAGACGAAGATGTACCCCACGTAGCCCTGCAGCGTGTAGCTCGCCGTCAGCAGCGCGAACGACCGCGACCGGAACGGGGACGGCCGCGGGGCCCGTCCCGCGCCGCCTGCCGGCGCCGCCTCGCGTCGACCGTCGTCCGGCCCGAGCTCGGGCGGCATCCGGCGCACGGCGAGCCAGCCGAGGCCGACGGCGAGGGCGGGGAGCGCGGAGGCCGCGATCGCGGCGCGCCAGCCGAAGCGGACCATCACGGCGCCGACGAAGGGGGGCGCGATCGCCGAGCCGAGGCCGATCGCGGCGACGACGAGCCCGTTCGCGCGGCCGCGCGCCTCGGGAGGGATGTGCCGCGAGATCGCCTGAGCCGCCGCGGGGAAGGTCGGCGCCTCTCCGACGCCGAGCAGGAGGCGGAAGCCGAGGAGGAGCGGCAGCGCGGCGGCCGCCGGGACGAAGGCCATCGCCGCGAGGGCGACGACCCAGGAGAGCGAGGCGAGCGCGAGGACGCGCCTCGCCCCGAAGCGGTCGGCGAGCATCCCCGCGGGAACCTGGCAGAGGGCGTAGCCGAGGAGGAAGGCGCTGAAGACCCGCCCCATCGCCGCGGGGTCGAGCGCGAGCTCCTCGCGCATGAGCGCCCCGGCGACCGAGACGTTCACGCGGGCGAGGTAGCTCGCCGTCGCCGTGCCGGCGAGGAGGGCGACGAGCCCCCAGGGCCTCACGCGAGCCTCCTGGCCATCAGCAGCTCGGCGCGCCCGTCGACGACGTAGTCGGGGAGCGTCCCGACGAGCCGGTAGCCGTGCCGCTCGTAGAGGGAGCGCGCGCGGACGTTGAAGTCCGACACGCAGAGGAAGACGTACCGCGCCCCCTTCCAGCGCGCCTCCACGGCGTCGAGGAGGGCCTTCCCGACGCCGCGGCCCCGGGCGCTCTCGGCCACGGCGACGCTCGCGACGTAGGGCGAGCCGGCGACGCCGCGCGGGTGGACCCTTATGAACCCGCACGGCTCGCCCGCGAGCCGCGCCACGAGGACGACGTACGCCGGGTCGAGCGCGGCCGGGAGGAGGACGTCGAGAGAGCGCCCGAGCGTGATCCACGGCTCGCTCGAGGCCATGAGCCGCGCGCACCACTCCCTCTCCGCCGCCGTCGCCTCGCCGATCTCGATCGCGTCCATCGCGCGAGTCTGCGCGGGGGCGGGGCGCCCGCGCAACGCCGGGACCCGTCGGGTCAGGGCCAGGCGCCGGGGCCGGGGCGCCGCGTCCTCACGCTCCGCGACGCGGGCGTCCGGAAGGAGGCGCCTCGGGGCCGCCCGCGCCGAGGCCGCGCAGGGTCGCGTCGAGCCCCCTGGCGTACTCGTCCAGCGTCGACCCCTTGAGCAGGACGGCCCGGGCGCCTCCCGCGGAGGCCTCCGCCTCGATCCGGTCGGAGACGAAGCCGGTCACGACGACGACGGGGACGCCCGGCCGGACGGCCAGGGCCCGCCGCGTCAGCTCGAGCCCTCCCATCCCGGGCATGCCGGCGTCCGTCACGACCGCGTCGAACGCGTCGGGCTCCCGCGCGAAGGCGTCGAGGGCCCGCTGCGCGTCGAGGAACGGGGCGACGTGGTAGCCGAGGCGGCCGAGGGCCCGCCCCATCAGCTCGACGAGGGCCTCGTCGTCGTCGACGAAGAGGAGCCGCCGCGGCGGCGGCTGAGCGGGCGCCGGCGCCGGCGCCGGCGCGGCGAAAGAGCCCGTGACCGGCCCCCGGGGCGGGGCGCCGGTGATCGCGTCCTTCAGGGCGACGCCGAGGTCGTGCGGCTGGAACGGCTTCTGGAGGAGCCGGAACCCCTCCTCGAGGAGGCCCCGGTCCGCGATGACGTCGGCCGTGTAGCCCGACATGAAGAGCGAGGGGAGGCCGGGCGCGAGCGCCCGGGCCCGCTCGACGAGCTCCCTCCCGTTCATCACCGGCATGACGACGTCCGTGAGGACGGCGCGGACCTCTCCGCGCCGCCGCGCGAGGAGCTCGAGGGCCTCCGACGGCGAGGAGGCGCAGAGCGGGACGTACCCGAGCTGCTCGAGCATCGAGGCCGCGAGGGTGAGGATCGCCTCCTCGTCCTCGACGACGAGCACCGTCTCCCCGGAGCCGCGGGGCGTCTCGCGCGGGGCCTCGGGCGCCGGCTCGACGAGCTCGCCCTCGAAGCGGGGGAGGAAGATCCGGAACGTCGTCCCCTCCCCGGGCGTCGAGTCCACCTCGAGGAAGCCGTCGTTCTGCCGGACGATCCCGTAGACGGTGGCGAGGCCGAGCCCCGTCCCGCGCCCCTGCTCCTTCGTCGTGAAGAACGGCTCGAAGAGGTGGTCCTTGACCTCGGCGCTCATCCCGGAGCCGTCGTCGGCGACGGAGAGGACGACGAACTCCCCGGGGCGCGAGCCGCTCCGCGAGAGGTCCTCGCCGTCGTCGCGCGTCACGTTCCGGGTCTCGACGACGACGTGCCCGACCCCTTCGATCGCGTCCCGCGCGTTGACGCAGAGGTTCGCGAGGAGCTGGTCGACCTGGACGGGGTCGATCCGGACGGGCCAGAGGCCCTCGCCGGGCCGGAAGGAGAGCTCGACGTCCTCGCCGATGAGCCGGCCGAGCATCCCCCTCATCGCCTCGAGCGTCGCGTTCAGGTCGAGGACCCGGGGCGCGGCGGCCTGCCTCCGCGCGAAGGCGAGGAGCTGGCGCGTCAGGGCCGCCGAGCGCTCCGCGGCCCGCCGGATCTCGAGGAGGTCGCGCCGGACGGGGCCCTCCTCCCCCACGGTCTCGAGCGCGAGCGCGGCGTGCCCCTCGATGACGGCGAGCATGTTGTTGAAGTCGTGCGCGATGCCGCCGGCGAGGCGCCCGACCGACTCCATCTTCTGGGCCTGCTGGAGCTGCTCCTGGAGCCGGCTCCGCCCGATCTCGGCGAGCCGGCGGCTCGTGATGTCCTCCGACATGATCAGCAGGCCGCCCACCCGCCCCTTCGCGTCGTACCAGGGCCGGGCCTCCCACTTCAGCCAGCTCACGGCCCCGTCGGGGCGGGTGAAGGGGTCCTCGTCGCACCGCTCCGTCGCCCCGGCGAGGCATCGGCGGTGGACCTCGCGCAGCCGCTCGTCGATGCCGGGAAAGACCTCGTAGTGGCTCACGCCGACGAGGTCCCGGTCCCCGAGCCGGAAGTCCTGCAGCCATCGCCGGCTCACGAAGATGTACCGCATCTCGCGGTCGAGCATCGCGATCGCGGCCGGGGCGTTCTCGATGAAGAGCCGCAGCTTCTCCTCGGTCTCCCTGCGCAGGGCCTCGGAGCGGGCGTGCGCGCTGACGTCCTGGATCGTCCCGCGGACCTGGACCACCTTCCCGTCCCGGACGACGGGCAGCCCCACGGTCCGCACCGTCTTCCGCGCCCCCTTCGCCGAGACGAGCTCGAGGTCGAGGTCGTAGGGCGTCCCGTTCGCGACGGCCTGCGCGACGGCCCGCTCGATCCGCTCGCGCGACTCGCCCTCGTAGAAGCTCAGCCCGAACGGGGCCGACGTGTCGGCGGCGGGGTCCACGTCGTGGATCCGGGCCACCTCGTCGGTCCACGTCCCCTTCCCCGTGGCCGGGTCGAAGGCCCACCCGCCGATGTGCGCCGTCGCGCTCACGTCGCGAAGGAGGAGGTCCTGCTCGTCGAGCGCCGCCTCGGACCGCTTCCGCTCCGAGATGTCGCGGCTCACGCCCTGGATGTGGGTGACCCTCCCCTCCGCGTCGGTGATGAACGTCGTGACGACCTCGGTCGGGACGATCGACCCGTCCTTCCTCGTCTGCCAGACCTCGCTCGTCCGCGCGCGGGCCGCCCGGCCGCGCGCGGCGAGGTCGGAGAGTGCGGCGGGCAGCCCCTCCGCGACGAGCCGGTACGACTCGGGAGTCAGAGCCTCGCGCATCGACTGCCCGAGCACCTCCTCGACGGTGAAGCCGCGCAGCTTCTCGACGGACGGGCTCACGAACGTGAACCGGTCGAGGGCGACGTCGTAGAGCCAGATCACGTCGCTGCTGTTCTCGGCGATGAGCCGGTAGCGGGCCTCGCTCTCCCGGAGGGCCCGCTCCTCCCGGTCGCGGCCGAGGGCGATGGCGCCGAGGTCGGCGGCGAGGGCGATGACCTGGAGCTGGCCGTGCGTTGGCCGCCCGGTCACGCGGCGGAAGAGCGCGAACGTCCCGAGCAGGCTCCGGTCGCTCGCGAGGATCGGCGCCGCCCAGGCCGAGCGGATGCCGCTCTCGACGGCCTGCTCGCGGAACGGCGCCCAGAGGGGGTCGACCGTCACGTCCTCGGAGATGACCGGCGCGCGGCGGAAGGCGGCCGTCCCGCAGGCTCCCGCGCCCTCGGCGACGGAGATCCCGTCGAGGGCGCTCGTCCACGCCTCGGGGAGCGAGGGCGCGGCGCCGTGCCGGAGCCGCCCGCGGCCGGCGTCGAGGACGAGGATCGCGGCGAAGACCCCCGGGGAGAGCTCCTCGACGCCGCGGGCGAGGAGGTCGAGCGTCCGCTCCAGGGGGGCGCCCGCGGCGATCTCGCCGAGGACCCCGCTCTGGAGCCGCAGCAGCTCCTCGGCCCGCTTGCGGTCCGTGATGTCGCGCGCGATGCCGAGGACGCCGACGAGCCGCCCGGCCGCGTCGCGGAGCGGCGTCTTCACCGTCTCGAGGAGCTCGCAATGGCCGTCGGAGGCGAAGGCGACCTCCTCCTCGTTGACGGTCGGCCCGTCCGCCTCGATGGCGGCCCGGTCCCTCTCGCGGAAGTGCGCGGCGAGCTCCGGGGCGAAGAGCTCCACGTCCGACTGCCCGACGATCTCGCGCTCGGGCCGGCCGACGAACGACTCGAAGCGGGCGTTGCAGGTGAGGTAGACGCCGTCCGCGTCCTTCAGCCAGACGAGGTCCGGCAGCGCCCGGACGAGGGCCTTCAGCTCCACCAGGGGCGCCGCGCCGGCGGTGCCTCGGAGGGACGCCCCCTGTCCGGGCCTCTCGTCCATCGGCAACTCTCCTGGACCGCGCCTCCGGCCGCCCGGAAGCATCCTTCCCGGCCCGCTCCGGCCCGTCCGGCGCGCTCCGGGAAAGGCCGAGGATAGGCATCCGGCCCGACGCCGGCAATACGGCGCCGTCGTCGCGGGTTGCCGTGCCGCAGCAGGCGGGGGATAGACTCCGGGACGCATTCACCGAGGTCGCCATGAATCGAAGGGAAGCTCTCGCCGCCGGCCTTGCCGTCTCTCTCTCGCTCGCCGCCCTCCCGCTCGGGGCCGAGGGGACGTTCCGGCTCGTCGTCGACACCGTGACCGAATCGCGCTCCCGCACCTCCGCGAACGACACTTCCGGCCGCCTCGTCCTCCGCCCGAAGCTCGAGGGAGACGGGCTCGGGGAGGCGAAGGCCTTCCGCATCCGCGTCGCCTCGGCCGCGGACGACGCGGGGACGTCGCTCCTCCCCGACGAGCCCGAAGCCCCGCGCTGGGAGGAGAGCGCCTCGGGGCCCGGCCTCTGGATCGTCCTCGCGAGCCCGGCGCGCGCCGCCGCGTCGGTCACCGTCTCGGGCGCCGTCGACCTCTGGGCGCCGGGGCGCGACCCGGGCGCCGAGGTGAGAGTGCCGAAGGCCCTCGCCCGCGCCGGCAGGGCGCTCGCCGCGAAGGGCCTCTCCGAGGCGGGCCTCTCCCTCCGCCTCTCCGCCTCGGAGAGCGCTGTCGGCGTCTCCGGCAAGGCCGCCGACGTCGACCGCGTCCGCACGCTCCGCCTCCTCCGCCCCGACGGCTCCGAGGTCGCGGCCTCGGGCCTCCAGCGCGGATCCGACGGCACGGGCGCCACCCTCGAGCTCCTCCTCTCCGAGCCGCCCCCCGCGGACGCGACGCTCGTCCTCGGTCTCCTGACGAAGAAGTCGCTCCTCGCCGTCCCGTTCGAGCTGAAGGACGTCCTCCTCCCGTGACCCGCGCCCCGAGAGGTCCCGCCATGCCGAGAAGAACGGCCCGCGCCGCGCTCGCCCTCGCCCTCCTCGCCGCCGCGGCGGCGACGGCGGGCTGCGGCCTTCCCGAGAAGGTGAAGGCGCTCGTGGCGAAGCCGACCCCGACGCCCGCGCCGACGCCGACCCCCGTCCCCGCGCCGCCGCTCCAGCTCACCTTCCTCGGCATCCGCGAGGAGCGCGCGCGCGGCGAGGCCGGCCCCTCCTCCGCCGCCCTCGACGTCCAGCTCGTCGGGACGCGGCGCGCCGAGGTCGAGTCGGCCCGCGTCGTCGTGAAGAAGGCCGACGACGACACCGGCGCGAGCCTCGTCCCCGACGGCGCCGCGAAGGCCGGCCTCGAGCCCGTCCACGGCGAGGACCCGGAGGCCGCCGTCACGCTCTCCGTCCCGCTGAAGGCCGCCTCGCGCAAGGCGCGCACGATCGGCGAGGTCTCCGGCGAGATCGAGCTCTACGTCCCGAACGTCGACCCTTCGGCCGTCGTCTTCGTGCCGAAGCTCCGCGCCGAGGCGGGGAAGCCCGTCGCCGCGCCGTCGCTCGCCGCCCTCGGCGTCGAGGTCGCCTTCGCCACGGCGCAGGAGGCCGAGGCGCTGCCGGCCGCCGCCGACGACGTCGTCCTGAAGGTGAAGGACCCGAGGGGCGCGATCGAGGGCTTCTATTTCGTCGACCCCGACGGGACGGCCTGGGAGACGAACCGCGAGGCGCGCGGCGGCTTCCTCGTCCTCTCGAGCCAGGCCGAGCCGCCCGGCCCCGACTGGGGCCTCAGGGTCCGCCTCCTCACCCCGGGCACCCTCCGCCGCTACCGCTTCTCGCTGAAGGACGTGCCGCTCCCCTGAAGGCGCCGGGCCCGCGGCAATCCGCGCGACGCCTTCCGCCGGAGTCTCCGGCGTGAGCGCGACCCTCGCCCGCATCGCCGCCCTTCTCCTCCTCTCGGCCGTCGCCGCGGCCCCGGCCCTCGCCGACCGCTTCCGCCTCGAGCTCGAGGGGGGCGCGGCGTGGCAGCTCCGCAACGACTTCGCCGTCCCGGGCGACACCGGCACCCGCCTCTCCATCGACGAGGCGAACCCCGGGCCGTTCCCGGCCTTCCGCGGCACCCTCTGGTGGGACCTCGGCGAGCGGAGCTCCCTCCGCCTCCTCGCCGCGCCGCTCCGCGCGAGCGCGACGCTCACGCCGGATTCCGCCGTCGACTTCAACGGCGCGACTTTCGCGGCGGGCAGGTCCCTCGACGTCGACTACGTCTTCGACTCGTACCGCCTCTCGTACGTCTGGCGCTTCCGCTCCTCCGGGCCCGTCTCGTTCCGCGCCGGCCTCACCGCGAAGGTCCGCGACGCGAAGATCGAGCTGACGCAGGGCGCCCTCTCGAGCGCGAAGACGAACACCGGCTTCGTCCCGCTCCTCTACGGCGGCGTCCGCTGGCAGATGACTGACGCCCTCGCGCTCGACCTCGACGTCGACGCCGCCGCCGCGAGCCAGGGGCGCGCCGAGGACGTCGCCCTCCGCCTCGAGGCGAAGGTCTCCCCGAAGGTCGACCTCTTCGTCGGCGCGCGCACCCTCGAGGGGGGCGCCGACAACGACGAGGTCTACTCCTTCGCCTGGTTCGCCTACGCCGTCGGGGGCGTCGCCGTCCGCTTCTGAAGAGCGCGGGCCGCCGGCCCTACCCCTTCGCCGCCTCGACCTCGCGCTCGGCGGCCTCCCACTCGGCCATCAGCGCGTCGATCCGCTCCTTCAGCTTCTTCTGCTCGTCCTCGAGCCGGCGCGCCTCGGCCTGGGCCCCCTTCGCGAAGAGGGCCGGGTCGAGGAAGCGCTCGCTGATCTCGTGGACCCGCGCCTCGGCCGCCTCGATCTGCGCCGCCAGCTCGTCGCGCTTCTTCTCGAGGGCCTTCAGGCGCCCCTGGCGCCTCGGCTCGGGCTCCTTCCGCTCGGCGGCCCTCTCCTTCTTCTCCCGCTTCAGCTTCAGGAGCACGGCCTCGGCGTCGAGGTGGTCGTCGCCGCAGCGCTCGAGGTACTCCTCGTACGTCCCGCGGAAGTCGTTCAGCCCCTTCGGCGAGATCTCCAGGATCCGGTTCGCGAGGCGCGAGACGAACCAGCGGTCGTGCGAGACGAAGACGAGCGTCCCGTCGTAGTCGGCGAGCGCCTCGACGAGCGCGTCGATCGCCTCGAGGTCGAGGTGGTTCGTCGGCTCGTCGAGGACGAGGACGTTCGGTCCGAGGACGGAGAGGCGCGCGAAGACGAGCCGCGCGCTCTCGCCTCCCGAGAGGCTCCGCACCGGCTTCTCCACGTCGTCGCCCGAGAAGAGGACGTGCCCGAGCTGCCCGCGCACGAAGCCGATCGGCTCGCCCGGGCACGACTCCCAGAGCCACGCCTCGACCGACTGCTTGCCGCCGCCCGCGAGCTCGCCGTGGTCCTGCGAGAAGTACCCCGGGCTCGCCTCGTAGCCCCACGTCACCGTTCCCGCGTCGGGTGGGAGCTCGCCCACCACGATCTTCAGGAGCGTCGACTTGCCGATGCCGTTCGGGCCGATGATCGCGAGCCGGTCGCCCCGCTCCACCTTCAGCGAGACGTCTCTCAGGACGACGTTCTCGCCGTACGACTTGGCGATCCCCTCCACCTCGAGCGCCATCCGCCCGCTCGGCCGCCGCTGCCGGAACCGGAACTTCGGGTAGCGGCGCGAGCTCTCGGGGAGCTTCTCGATGACGATCTTCTCGATCAGCTTGATCTTGCTCTGCGCCTGCCGCGCCTTCGTCGCCTTCGCGCGGAAGCGGTCGACGAACGCCTGGTGCCCGGCGATCTGCTTCTCGCGCTTGCTGATCTCGGCTTCCTTCCTCTCGCGCTCGGCCTCCTTGGCCGCCACGAACGCGGAGTAGTTGCCGGTGTAGAGCGTCACCGTCTCGTAGTCGACGTCGGCGACGTGCGTGCAGACGTTGTCGAGGAAGCGGTGGTCGTGCGAGATGACGACGGCGAGCCCCTTGTAGCCTTCGAGGAACTTCTCGAGCCAGCGGATCGAGACGATGTCGAGGTGGTTCGTCGGCTCGTCGAGGAGGAGCGCCCCCGGCTCGGAGGCGAGCGTCTGCGCGAGGAGCACCCGGAGCTTGAAGCCCCCCGAGAGCGTCGACATCGGCGCGCGGTGGACCTCCGTCGGGATGCCGAGGCCCTCCAGGATCTCCGACGCCCGCGCCTCCAGCGAGTAGCCCTGGTTGCGGAGGATCACGTCCTCGAGCTCGGCGTAGCGCTCGGCCGGAAACGGCGCGTCCGACTGGAGCAGGCGCTCCTTCTCGGCCATCGCCTCCCACACCTCGCGGTTCCCCATCATCGCCACGTCGACGATCGGCACCGCCTCGTACCGGAAGTGGTCCTGCTTCAGCACCCCGAGCCGGAGCTTCCTCGGGATCGACACGACGCCCGACGACGGGGCCTCCTCTCCCGTGAGGATCCGCAGGAGCGTCGACTTCCCCGAGCCGTTCGCGCCGACGAGGCCGTAGCGGTTGCCGGGGTTGAACTGGATGGAGACCCCCTCGAAGAGGGTCTGCGCGCCGAACGCCTTGCCGAGGTCGGAGACCGAGATCATGGGGCGCGGGTTATAGCAGGCGCGCGTGCGCCCCTTCCGCGGCGGGCCTAGAATGGATGCGCTTCCGGAGGCCCCGACCTCTCTCCGGAAGCCTCTCCCGCCGCGGCGGCCGCCGGTCTCGCCGGCTCAACCCCGGCCGCCGGGCGAGCGGGCCTCCTTCCGGCCGAGCCGGACACCCGGGAGGTGCTGAGTGAAAAAGAGCCACTTCCGTCTCTTCGCGCTCCTCGTCGGCCTCGTCGCGTGCGGCGGCGCGTGCTTCGGCCTCTGGAAGCTCTGGCAGCAGCCGGTCGACGCCTACTGGACGGCGACCGCCTTCTCGCCCACGCTCGCCGCGTCGGCGGACCGCGTCGAGGTCTACGTCGACGACGAGCCTCTCCTGAAGGCCGTCGGCGAGGAGCGGCTCGTCCTCAAGCAGAAGGGCGCCGAGGTGCCCGTCGTCGCCGACAAGGTCGTCGCGCGCGTCAACAACTACGAGCGGGTCCGCCTCGCGCGGCTTCCGATGATGCTCGGCCTCGCCGCCGGCGCGGGCGCGGGCTTCGTCCTCTTCCTCATCGGCCTCTTCACCCCGCTCATCGCCTCGCTCCACCCCGACGAGCTCGTCGACCTGCACCTGCCGACCTGAG
>JBDIBE010000070.1:0-12141 GCA_039812785.1 Thermoanaerobaculia bacterium
CTGGGCCGGCTCGGAAAGCGGGCGGCCTCCGAGGCCGTGGCCGGCGCGCGCCCCGGCGAGCTCGAGCCGATCGCCGGGACGTCGTACCTCTGGGCCGAGCTGCGCCACGCGGCGCGGCGGGAGAAGGCGGTCCGCCTCGACGACCTCCTCCTCCGCCGCGTGCGCGCCGGTCTCCTCCTGCCCGACGGCGGGGCCTCGCTCCTCCCGCGCGTCCGGGCCGTCTGCCAGGCCGAGCTCGCGTGGGATGATGAGCGCTGGAGCATGGAGGAGCACGACTACCTCACGCGCTGGCGCGCGACCTGCGCCGCGCATGCGGCGCCCGCGGCGCCGGGGGCCGAGGCCCCCGCGCTCTGCGCGTGAGCGGAGACCGCCTCCTCGCGATCGACCACGGGACGCAGAGCGTCCGCGCCCTCCTCTTCGATCTCTCCGGGAACCTCCTCGCGCGGAGCCGCGTCCCGGTCGACCCGTACGTCCCGGGGCCTCCGGGCCTCGCCGAGCAGGACCCCGAGCTTTACTGGAGGTCGGTCTGCGAGGCGACGCGCGCGCTCCTCGAGCAGCCCGTCGCGCGGCGGGAGTCGATCGCGGGCCTCGCCGTCACGACGCAGCGCGCGACGATGATCTCGACGGACGCGATGGGGAGGCCGCTCCGCCCGGCGATCGTCTGGCTCGACCAGCGACGCACGGAAGGCGTCCCGCCCGTGCGCGGGCCGTGGGGCCTCGCGTTCCGCCTCTCGGGGATGTCCGAGACGGTCGCCTACTTCCAGGCGGAGGCCGAGGCGCAGTGGCTCGCGAGGCACGAGCCGGAGACGTGGAGGAAGACGGAGCGCTACCTCTTCCTGTCGGGCTTCCTCGCGCACCGGCTCACGGGGCGATTCGTCGACTCGGCCGGCGGCCAGGTCGGCTACGTTCCGTTCGACTACCGGCGCCTCCGCTGGGCGGGGCGCCTCGACTGGAAGTGGGACGCCCTGCCGGTCCGCCGCGAGCAGCTCCCCGAGCTCGTCCCGCCCGGCGGGATGCTCGGCGAGCTGACCGCCGGGGCGGCGGAGGCGACGGGCCTCCCGAAGGGGCTGCCGGTCATCGCCGCCGCGGCCGACAAGGCGTGCGAGGTGCTGGGCGCCGGGTGCCTCGAGCCGCACGTCGCCTGCCTCAGCTACGGGACGACGGCGACGATCAACACGACCCACCGACGCTACGTCGAGCCGCTGCCGCTCCTGCCGCCGTATCCCTCGGCCGTGCCGGGCGCCTACAGCCTCGAGATCCAGATCTACCGCGGATTCTGGATGGTGACGTGGTTCAAGGAGCAGTTCGGCCACCTCGAGGACGCCGCCGCGCGGGAGAAGGGGCTCCCCGCGGAGGCGCTCTTCGACGGCCTCGTCTCGCAGGTGCCGCCCGGCTCGATGGGGCTCGTCCTCCAGCCCTACTGGTCGCCCGGCGTGAAGAAGCCCGGGCCCGAGGCGAAGGGGGCCGTCATCGGCTTCGGCGACGTCCACACCCGCGCGCACCTCTACAGGGCGATCCTCGAGGGGCTCGCCTATGCGCTCCGCGAAGGGAAGGAGCGCTCGGAGAGGCGGAGCGGCATACCGATCACCGAGCTGCGCGTGGCGGGCGGGGGAGCTCAGAGCGACGCGGCGATGCAGATCACGGCCGACGTCTTCGGCCTTCCCGCGGCGCGCCCGCACGTGACGGAGGCCTCGGGACTCGGCGCGGCGATCGACGCGGCGGTCGGCCTCGGCCTCCACCCGTCGTTCGAGGCGGCGGTCGCCTCGATGACGCGCGTCGGGCGGGTCTTCGTCCCCGACCCGGCGACCTCGGCCCTCTACGACCGCCTCTACCGGCGCGTCTACCGGAAGATGTACGAGAGGCTCCGGCCGCTCTACGAGGAGATTCGCGAGATCACCGGGTACCCGCCCTGAGGTCTCGGGCCGCCGGCGCCCGCGCGTCCTGCCGTATGCTGCCCGGACGATGAGCCCGACAGACGCCCTCCTCGCGCGCAAGGGGGCGATCCTCGTGAAGTGGGGCTTCGAGAAGTACCGCTCGGGCTTCCGGAGGATCACCCGGCGCTCCGCCCTCCACTTCGAGTTCGGGGACTGGCACGGCGTGCAGGTCGACATGGTCGACCGGCTCGCGCTCTACACGAACGTCGTGAGGCGCGTCGTCGCGGCGCTGGAGGAGGTCTTCGGCCCCTCGCAGCGCTCGCCGGAGCTCTGGACCTCGATGAAGCGCGAGTACGCGTGGCTCATGGGCGGCCACGGCGACCTCGAGCTCGCCGAGACGTTCTTCAACTCCGTGACGCGGAAGGTCTTCACGACCGTCGGGGTCGACCCGAAGCGGGAGTTCGTCCACTTCGGGAGCGACACGGGGCTCCCGCCCCCGGGCGCGGCGCCGCTCCGGACGTATCCCGGCGCCCTCTCCTCGCGCAGCGTCGTCCTCGAGGTGCTCGAGGACTACGCCTTCGCGATGCCGTGGCGGGACGCGGAGCGGGACGCCGCGCTCGTGGCGGCGCGGATCGACGAGGCGACCGGCGCGGCGTGGGGCGGCGGCTTCGACTTCGTCGAGCTCCTCGAGCCGGTCTTCTACCGGGGGAAGGGGGCGTACGTCGCCGGGCGGATCGTCATGAGGGAGCGCTCCCTCCCGCTCGTCCTCGCGCTCGTGAACCCCGACGGCCACGTCTCGGTCGACGCCGTCCTGACGGACGAGGACGAGGTCTCCGTCGTCTTCAGCTTCACGCGCTCCTACTTCCACGTGGACGTGGAGGTGCCGGCGGGCGTCGTGAGGTTCCTGAAGTCGATCCTCCCGAGGAAGCCCCTCGCCGAGCTCTACATCTCCCTCGGCTTCAACAAGCACGGGAAGACCGAGCTCTTCCGCGACCTCCTCCGGCACCTCGAGCGCTCGGGAGACCGCTTCGAGACGGCGCGCGGCGAGAAGGGGATGGTGATGGTCGTCTTCACCATGCCCGGGTACGACGTCGTCTTCAAGGTGATCCGCGACCGGTTCGGGCCCTCGAAGTCGGTCACCCGGAGCCAGGTGAGGGAGCGCTACGACTTCGTCTTCCAGCACGACCGGGCCGGGCGGCTCGTCGACATCCAGGAGTACGAGTTCCTCGAGTTCGGGCGGGACCGCTTCGCGCCCGACATCCTCGAGGAGCTGCTGACGGAGTGCTCGGAGACCGTCTCGCTCCGGGGGGACGCGGTCGTCATCCGCCACCTCTACACGGAGCGCCGCGTCGCCCCGCTGAACCTCTTCATCCGGGAGGCGCCCGAGGAGGAGGTCCGCGCGGCCGTCCTCGACTTCGGGCGGGCGCTCCGCGACCTCGCCTCGTCGAACATCTTCCCGGGAGACCTCCTCGTGAAGAACTTCGGCGTGACGCGCCACGGCCGCGTCGTCTTCTACGACTACGACGAGCTCTGCTCCGTCACCGACTGCGACTTCCGCGAGCTTCCCGAGGAGGACGACGACCGGGGGGGCGGCGACGGTCCGTCGTTCTACGTCGGCCCGCGCGACGTCTTCCCCGAGGAGTTCCTGACGTTCATGGGGCTCCCCGCGCCGCTCCGGAGGCTCTTCGCCGAGGCGCACGGCGACCTCGTCCGCCCCGCGTTCTGGAACGAGATGAAGCGGCGCCACGCGGCGGGCGAGGTCCTCGACGTCTTCCCGTACCCCGACGCCCGGCGCCTGCGCGGCGCGTAACGCCCCGGACCCGGGCCCGAGGACGTCCGATTGTCGCGGGGGCGGCGCGCCGCTAGAATCCGCCGCTCCGGAGGTACGTGATGGCCGACACCAAGATGCCCGCCCCGCCGAACGGCGAGAGGATCCGAATCGCCGACGGGAAGCTGATCGTTCCCGACAACCCCGTGATCCCCTTCATCGAGGGCGACGGCACGGGCCCCGACATCTGGCGCGCTTCCGTCCGCGTCCTCGACGCGGCGGTCGCCAAGGCCTACGGCGGCAAGCGGAAGATCGCCTGGATGGAGGTCCTCGCGGGTCAGAAGTCGTACGACAACCTCGGCACCTGGCTCCCCGACGAGACCGTCGAGGCGTTCAAGGAGTACCTCGTCGGCATCAAGGGCCCCCTCACGACGCCGATCGGCGGCGGCATCCGCTCGCTGAACGTCGCGCTCCGCCAGCTCCTCGACCTCTACGTCTGCCTCCGCCCGGTCCGCTGGTTCAAGGGCGTCCCCTCCCCGGTCAAGCGCCCCGAGAAGGTCGACATGGTCATCTTCCGGGAGAACACCGAGGACATCTACGCCGGCATCGAGTTCGAGTCGGGGACGGAAGACGCGAAGAAGGCGCTCGAGTTCCTGAAGGCCGGCTGGCCGGCGATGTACAAGAAGATCCGCTTCCCCGAGACGGCCGCGATCGGCTTCAAGCCGGTCTCGAAGGAGGGGACGGAGCGCCTCGTCCGCGCCGCGATCCGCTACGCGATCGCGAACAAGCGCAAGAGCGTGACGATCGTCCACAAGGGCAACATCATGAAGTTCACGGAAGGCGCCTTCCGGAACTGGGGCTACGAGCTCGCCGAGAAGGAGTTCGCGGGCGAGACCTACACGTGGGACCAGTGGGAGCGGACGAAGAAGGAGTCCGGCTCCGCGGCGGCCGACGCCGAGCAGAAGGCGGCCCTGGCGGCGGGGAAGGTCCTCGTCAAGGACGCCATCGCCGACATCACGCTGCAGCAGGTGCTCACCCGCCCCGACGAGTTCGACGTCATCGCGACGCTGAACCTGAACGGCGACTACCTCTCCGACGCCCTCGCGGCCCAGGTCGGCGGCATCGGCATCGCGCCGGGCGGGAACGTCAACTACGTCACCGGCCACGCCGTCTTCGAGGCGACGCACGGCACGGCCCCGAAGTACGCGGACCTCGACAAGGTCAACCCCGGCTCGGTCGTCCTCTCGGGCGAGATGATGCTCCGCTACATGGGCTGGACCGAGGCGGCCGACCTCGTCGTCAAGGGGATGGACGGCGCCATCGCCGGCAAGCGCGTCACCTACGACTTCGCCCGCCTCATGGAGGGCGCGACCGAGGTGAAGTGCAGCGAGTTCGGCGACGAGATCATCGCGAAGATGGACTGATCCCCGCGGCGTTCGCCGAGCTGCGAAAAGGGGGCGCCCCGGCGCCCCCTTTTCCTGTGGCGGGGGACCGGGGCGAGCCGCGGAGGCGCGCGGCGCGGTAACCTCGGCCCGATGCGCACCGCTCTCCGGGCCGCCGCCCTCGGCGCCGCCGCCCTCCTCCTCGCCCCCGTCCTCTCTGCCGCCGCCCCCGTGCCGGCCGGCCGCTGGTACGCCGTCCTCACCCCCGTCGAGGGGCTCGAGGTCGCGTTCGGCATCCGCGTGGACGCGAAGGGCTCGAAGCTCTCGGGCGCCCTCCTGAACGGCGCCGCCGAGAGCCGCTTCACCACCGTCTCGTGGGACGGCACGACGCTGGGCCTCGACCTCGACCACTACGACGCGAAGCTCGTGGCCCGCCTCGAGGGGGATGCCCTCACGGGGACCTTCACGCGCACGGTCCCGTCCGGGAAGATCGAGGCGCCGTTCCGCGCGACGAGGAAGGCTCCGTTCGTACCGGACCCGCCGAAGGGAGCACCGACGGTGAAGGGCGACTGGGGCGTCGAGATGGGCGAGGGGGAGAAGGCGGAACGGCTGCTGGGCACCTTCCGGCAGGAGGGCGGTCGCGCGACAGGGACGCTTCTCGGGCCGACGGGCGACTACGGCCCGATGCACGGGACCTTCGACGGGAAGGTCCTCGCGCTGACCGTCTTCGACGGCGTCTTCGTCTACCGGCTCGAGGGGACCCTGGCGGAGGGGGGCGTCCTGTCGGGCGTCTTCCGGACGCGGAGCGGCGCCACGACCCCTTGGAAAGCCCGCCGCCTCGACTCCGCGGGGGCGGCCTCGTGGCTCCCGGGAGGCGGCTCGACGGTCCGGGCGAAGGACCCCGACGCCCCCGTCCGCTTCTCGTTCCCGTCGGCCCCCGGGAAGCTCGTGTCGCTCGACGACCCGGAGCTGAAGGACAGGCCGGTCGTCGTCACGGTCCTGGGGAGCTGGTGCCCGAACTGCCACGACGAGGCGCCCGTCCTCGAGGAGGTCTGGAAGAAGTACCGCGGGAAGGGGCTCGCCGTCGTCGGCCTCTCCTTCGAGTACACGGAGGACGCCGAGCGGAGCTTCCGGCAGATCGCGCGCTTCAGGGAGCGCCATGGCGTCACCTTCCCGATCCTCTTCGCCGGGACGACGAAGACGGCGTCGGCGTCCGAGCCGATCTCGAGGCTCGAGGGATGGAAGGGGTACCCGACGACGCTCTTCCTCGACCGGAGCCACCGGATCGTGAAGGCGCACTCCGGCTTCGACGGCCCCTCCACCGGCGCGCGCTTCGCCGCGCAGAAGAAGGAGGTCGAGGAGGCCGTGAAGGCGATCCTGTCGCGCTGACGGGCGGAAGGCGACGGGGCCCGCGGGGGCCAGGCCCGTCGCGGCGTCAGCCCTCCTGGCGGTAGTTCGGCGCCTCCTTCGTGATGACGACGTCGTGGACGTGGCTCTCCTTGAGCCCGGCCGACGTGATCCTCACGAACTTCGCCCGTTTCCGGAGGTCGGGGAGCGTGCGGGCGCCGGAGAGGCCCATTCCCGCGCGGATGCCGCCGGCGATCTGCCCGAGGAGGACGGAGAGCGAGCCCTTGTAGGGGACCATCCCCTCGATCCCCTCGGGGACCATCTTCCGCGGCTCGTCCCCCGCGCTCTGGAAGTAGCGGTCCGCCGAGCCCTTCGTCATGGCGCCGAGGGAGCCCATCCCCCGGTAGGCCTTGAACGTCCGCCCCTGGTAGAGGATCGTCTCGCCCGGCGCCTCGTCGGTCCCCGCGAAGAGGCTGCCGATCATCACGCACTCGGCCCCGAAGGCGAGCGCCTTCGTGACGTCGCCCGAGAACTTGATTCCGCCGTCGGCGATGAGCGGGACCTTCGACTTCCCGCGGCCCCTCACGCACTCCAGGATCGCGTGGATCTGCGGGACGCCGACCCCCGTGACGACGCGCGTCGTGCAGATGGAGCCGGGCCCGATGCCGATCTTCACGGCGTCGGCGCCGAGGCGGATGAGGTCGCGCGTCGCCTCGGCCGTTCCGACGTTCCCCGCGACGACGGGCGTCGAGGGGAAGGTCTTCTTGAGCGTCCGGAGCGCCGTCATGACCCCCTCGCTGTGGCCGTGGGAGGAGTCGAGGCAGAGGACGTCGACCTTGGCGGCGATGAGCTCGCGCGCGCGGTCGACGAGGTCGCCGCCCGCGCCGACGGCCGCGCCGACGCGCAGGCGCCCGAGGGCGTCCTTGCAGGCGCTCGGGTACTTGATCTGCTTCTGGATGTCCTTGACGGTGATCAGGCCCTTGAGGTTCCCCGCCTTGTCGACGACGAGGAGCTTCTCGATGCGGTGCTCGTGGAGGAGCTGCTTGGCCTGCTCGAGGGTCGTTCCGGGGGGGCAGGTGACGAGCTCGTCCTTCGTCATCCGCGCGGAGATCGGGAGGTCCATCCGCGTCTCGAACCTCAGGTCGCGGTTCGTCAGGATGCCGACGAGCTTGCCGGCGGCGTCGACGACGGGGACGCCGGAGATCCGGAAGCGCGCCATGACGTCGAGCGCCTCGGAGATCTTCTGGTCGGGCCGGCAGGTGACCGGGTCGACGATCATGCCGCTCTCCGAGCGCTTGACCTTGTCGACCTCGGCGGCCTGGGCCTCGATGCTCAGGTTCTTGTGGACCATCCCGATCCCGCCGTTCTGCGCGATCGCGATGGCGAGCGGGGCCTCCGTGACCGTGTCCATCGCCGCCGAGACGACGGGGACGTTCAGCACGATGTCGGAGGTGAGCTGCGTCCTCAGGTCGGCCGTCGAGGGGTGGACCTCGGAGCGCGACGGGACGAGCAGTACGTCGTCGAAGGTGAGGGCGAGGGGGATGGCCGGCTTGGCGGACGCCATGCCGATTCATAACACGTCCGGGGCCGCGCGTTCGAGCGGCCCCGGCAGGAATGGGAAAGTCGGGCCCGGGGGAGGGGTCAGGCGCCGGCGGCGGCGCCGTGGCACTTCTTGTACTTCTTCCCGGAGCCGCAGGGGCAGGGGTCGTTCCGGCCGACCTTCGGTCCGGAGCCCTTGACCGTGTCGACGCGGAAGTCGCCGCCGGAGGTCGGGTCGGCAGTCCCCTGGAAGGTCATCTCCCGGCGCTGCTTCTGGGCGCGCCGCTCGAGCTCGGCCGCGGCGCGAAGGGACATCGACGGGGCGGCGACCCCGCCGGCCTCGACCGGCGCCTCCGGGGCGCCCTCCGGCGCCGGGGCGGCCGCAGCGGGCGGCGCGTACCGCGCTTCGGCCTCCTCCTGCCTCACGATCTCGAAGCGGAAGAGGTTCTGGAGGATCTGCTCCTCCACCGCCTCCTTCATCGCCTCGAAGAGCTGGAACGACTCCTTCTTGTACTCGATGAGCGGGTCGCGCTGCCCGTAGCCCCGGAGGCCGATCCCTTCCTTGAGGTGGTCGAGCGCGAGGAGGTGGTCCTTCCAGAGGGCGTCGACCGACTGGAGCATGAAGAACTTCTCGAAGTCCTTCATCACGTCGGGGCCCAGCTTGGCGGTCTTCTCCTCGTAGTACTTCCTCAGATACGCCTTCAGCTTCTCCTTGAGGGCCGCGTTGTTGTCTTCCTGAGAGAGCCCGGCCTCCTCGGGAGAGGTCCCGAAGGACTCGCCGAGGACCGACGAGAGGGCCTTCCAGTCCCACTCGGACCGGTCCTTGCCCGCGGGGCAGTGGCGGTCGACGTAGTCGTCGGCGACGTCCTCCGCGAGGTTGACGACGTACTCGTGCGACAGCGCGCCGGTCAGGATCTCCTTGCGGAGCCTGTAGATCTCCTCGCGCTGCTTGTTCATGACGTCGTCGTACTCGAGGAGGTGCTTGCGGGTGTCGAAGTTGCGCGCCTCGACCTGCTTCTGCGCCCGCTCGATCGACCGGGTCACCCACCGGTGCTCGATCGGGACCCCCTCCTCCATCCCGAGCCGCTTCATGAGGCCCGAGAGCCGGTCCGACCCGAAGATCCGCATCAGGTCGTCCTCGAGGGAGAGGTAGAAGCGCGAGGAGCCGGGGTCGCCCTGGCGGCCGGCGCGGCCGCGGAGCTGGTTGTCGATGCGGCGCGACTCGTGCCGCTCGGTGCCGATGATGTGGAGGCCCCCCGCGGCGATGACCGCGGCGTGCGCCTCGGCGCACTCGGCCTTCGCCTCCTCGAGGATCCTCTCGTACTCCTCGACCGTCTTCCCCTTCGCCCGCTGCTTCGCGAGGAACTCGGGGTTGCCGCCGAGGAGGATGTCGGTGCCGCGGCCGGCCATGTTCGTCGCGATCGTGACGCGGCCCGGCTGGCCCGCCTGGGCGACGATCGCCGCCTCGGACTCGTGGTACTTGGCGTTCAGGACGACGTGGGGGACGCCCCGCTTCTTCAGGAGCTGCCCGAGGTGCTCGGACTTCTCGATGGAGATCGTCCCGACGAGGACGGGCTGCTGGCGCTCGTGGAGGTCGACGATCTCCTCGACGACGGCGTCGAACTTCTCGCGCTCGGTCCGGTAGACGACGTCGTGCTCGTCCTTGCGGATCATGTCGCGGTTCGTCGGGACGACGACGACGTCGAGCTTGTAGATCTTGTCGAACTCGGCCGCCTCGGTGTCGGCCGTGCCCGTCATGCCCGCGAGCTTGTCGTACATCCGGAAGTAGTTCTGGAGCGTGACGGTCGCGAGCGTCTGGTTCTCGCGCTCGATCTTCACGCCCTCGCGCGCCTCGACGGCCTGGTGGAGGCCGTCGGACCAGCGCCGGCCCGGCATGAGGCGGCCGGTGAACTCGTCCACGATGATGACCTGCCCCTCCTTGACGACGTAGTTCACGTCGCGCTTGTAGAGGGTGTGGGCCCGGAGGGCCTGCTGGCAGGCGTGCAGGACGTCGATGTTCGTCGGGTCGTAGAGGTTCTCGACGCCGAGGAGCCGCTCGCACTTCGAGACCCCTTCCTCGGTCAGGGCGGCCGTGTGGGCCTTCTCGTCGACGAGGTAGTCGCCCGTCGTCGTCTTGTTCCCGTACTTGTCCTTGACCTCCTCGCCCCGGACGAGCTTCGGGATGATCCGGTCGCAGCGGTAGTAGATGTCGACGTCCCCCTCGGAGGGGCCCGAGATGATGAGCGGCGTCCGGGCCTCGTCGATGAGGATCGAGTCGACCTCGTCGACGAGCGCGAAGGAGTGCGGCCTCTGGACCATCTGCCCGAGCTCGAACTTCATGTTGTCGCGCAGGTAGTCGAAGCCGAACTCGTTGTTCGTGCCGTACGTGATGTCGCAGGCGTAGGCCTCGCGCCGGGCCGCGTCGTCCATGTCGTGCTGGATGCAGCCGACGCTCAGGCCGAGCGCGCCGTAGATCCGCCCCATCCATTCCGCGTCGCGGCGGGCGAGGTAGTCGTTCACGGTGACGACGTGGGCGCCCCGTCCCGTGAGGGCGTTGAGCGTCACCGGGAGCGTCGCGACGAGGGTCTTGCCCTCGCCCGTCCTCATCTCGGCGATCTTCCCCTGGTGGAGGATGGCGCCGCCCCGGAGCTGGACGTCGTAGTGGCGCTGCCCGATCGCCCGCTTGCCGGCCTCGCGGACGAGGGCGAAGACCTGGGGCAGGACCGGGTCGAGGACCTCGCGCGTCCGCGCGCGGCGGGCCTCGACGTCGGCGGGGAGCTCCTTGAGCGCCCCTTCGACGCGGGCGCGGATCTCCCCGATCCGGGCCTTCAGGCCGTCGAGAGGGAGGGCGACGAGCTCGGGCTCGAGACGTCCGACCTCCTCGACGAGGGGCGTGAGCGCCCGCATGTCGCGGTCGTGCTTCGTCCCGAAGATCCTGGAGAGTGCCTTGTCGATGATCATCTTTCGTCCATGGGCGCCCGGCAGGGGCGCGAGGCCGGGATGCTAGCAGAGGGGGCGCGGGGCGCCCGCCGGAGGGCCGGCCGGTTCAGAAGGCGTTCAGGACGTAGTCGAGGGGATTGACCGGCTTGCCGCCGACCAGGACCTCGTAGTGGAGGTGCGGCCCGGTGGAGCGGCCCGTCGAGCCGATGAGTCCGACGAGGTCTCCGCGCCGGAGCCGCTGCCCCTCGACGACGCGGGAGGACTCGAGGTGCGCGTAGAGGGTCCGGATGCCGAAGCCGTGGGCGATCTCGACGAGCCGCCCGTAGCCGTTCTCCCAGCCGACCCGGACGACGGTGCCGTTCGCCGGGGCGAGGATGCGGCCCCTCGTGGGGGAGGAGATGTCGATCCCGGTGTGGAACTCCTGCTGTCCGGTGAACGGGTCGGCCCGAAGGCCGAAACCCGCGGTGAGGACGCCCACGGCAGGCGCGAGGGTCGGCGTGAGGGCGAGCTGGTCGGCCTGGAAGGAGAGCTTCTGCTCGACCTCTCCGAGCCGCCCGGAAAGGAGGAGCCCGCGCCGGCTCGCCTCCTCGAGAGCGGCCTCGGTGTGGCCCGGTCCCTCGACCGGAAGCGCCGTGAGGCCGCCGACGCCGCCCGTGCCCGGGTCGTGGACACCGGAGAGGCCGGCGACGATCGAGAGGCGGCGCGTCCGCTCCTCGAAGCCGGCGAGGAGCTTCTCGAGAGACTCGAGGCGCGTGTTGAGCGCCTTCGTCCGCCCGCGGAGGTCCTGGTTCTCCGCCTGGAGGCTCGAGACCTCCCGGTTCCTGCGGACCGAGCCGATCCAGAGGACTCCGAAGACGACGCCGAGGAGCAGCGAAAGACAGACTCCGGCCGCGACACTCCAGAGGAGACGGGAGCTGACCTGGAACTGTCTGAATCTCGCGCGCGCGTGCGGGACGACGATGATCGTGTGCTGCTTTCGCGTCAACGGTCTCTCCGGTCGCCCCGGGGCGCGTCGTCCCCTTGGATGGATTCGAGACCCCGGAAGTCTATCGACGCGACGCCTCCCGTCAAGCGAAAGATTCGGATCGCGCAAGTCTCCGGCGCAGAGCGTGTTGACCCGCTTCAGGGGGCGTTCCGGACCGGCGCCGGCCGGTATCGGAGCGCCTCGGCGACGTGAGCCGGGCCGGTCGCCTCCGAGCCTTCGAGGTCGGCGATGGTCCTCGCGACGCGGACGACGCGCTGGTGCGCCCGCGCCGAGAGGCCGAGGCGGTCCATCGCGCGGGCGAGGAGC
>JBDIBE010000071.1:0-12088 GCA_039812785.1 Thermoanaerobaculia bacterium
GAGGAGCTCGGCCTGGACGGAAAGCAGGGGGCCGCGGGCGCGGACGGCGTCGATGAATTCCTCCCGGGCACGCGCCAGGAGAGGCTCCGGCTCGGCGTTCCGAGCGAGCTGCATCTCGAAGGACCAGACGTGCAGGAGGTCGGAGGAGCCGGTCGAAAGCGGCGGCGGGTCGACGGCGGTACCGCGGCGCCACGCGAGGAATGCCCTGTACCAGGGGACGCGCGTGACGGTGATCGACCTTGAGTCGGCCGCCCAGCGGTCCGCCCAGCGGGCCGCTTCGTCGAACCGCCCGAGCTCGGCGAGCGCGAGGAGGAGCCCCTCGCGCGGATACGACTCGGAGCGGCCCGTCTGCTCGGGGCCGGCGCGCTCGAGCGCGCGGGAGTACCAGGCCACGGCCTCTTCCAGGCGCCCGGCCTTGTGGAGCTCGCGACCGGCGTCGTCGGCGATCTCGAGGCCGTTCTCCGAGTCGCGGACGAGCCCCGAGAGGACCTCGCCCCCCTCGGCAGTGCGTCCGCGGAGCAGGAGCGTCATCCCCCTCCAGCGCCGGACGAGCTCGAGGAGGATCGGGTCCCGGGCGGCGCGCGCATCGCGCTCCGCGGCGTCGAACGCCTCGATCGCCTCGTCGAGCACCCCGACCCGCCCGCGCTGGAGGCCCTCGCGGAGATTGCCGAAGGCGGACATGCGGCGGCTCCGCAGGGCGGCGCAGTCGAGCGCCGCGGCGGGCGCCAGGAGGCCGCACCCGCCGAGGTCGATCCGGACGACGCGGCCGTGCCCGTAGTCGAGGACGAACGTCCTGTCGTCGACCGCGCGGAGCTCCCGGGAGTCCTCGCTGAAGATGCCTCGCGGGAGCAGGACGTAGTCGATCAGGTTCGTTTCGCTGGCGCCTCCGCCCTGGTCGGCCGAGAAGGCGCCGTTCGTCACGCGCTGCGCGGCGGCGCCCGAGGAGGCGTTCTCCCACAGCCGCGCGACGGCGAGGACGCGGTACCAGCCGAAGGGGCTGTTGATGCCGAGGAGGACCATCTCCTTCCGGCCGTCGCGGTCGACGTCGACGGCGTCGACGATTCGGTGGTGGCCGCCACCGATGAACGCCGTGAACGAGCGCTCGTCGGCCGGGTTCCAGATCAGCACGAAGGACGGCGCCCAGTTGTGGAAGTAGTTGACGAAGACCTCGTCGACGCCGTCTCCGTCCGTGTCGACGGCCTTCAGCGTCGAGACGGCGAATCGCCGTTCGTTCTCGGGGAAGCCGCTGAGCTGGGGCTCGAGGCGCGCCGTCCGGACGACGCGGCCGGTCGCGGCGTCGAGGAAGGAGAGCGTGTAGATCCGGCCCGGATCCTTGTCGTAGGCCTCCCGCTCGAGGATCGCCGCGATCTCCCGCGGGCCGTCCCTCCGGAAGCGGCCGACGACGGCGCATCGCGTGGCATCGAGGTCACGGCGCCTCCAGAGCGTGCGCCCCGCCCGGTCGAGGCCACGCGCCCCGAAGGTGCCCTCCGCGGCGACCGTCGCGAAGGTGCTCGTCGCGCCGAAGCGCCACGCCGCGGAGCCGAGGGCGACGGCGGCGAGAGCGGCGGCAGCGGCGAGGAGCGGCCTCCGTCGCCTCGCGAGCAGCCCCCGTATCCCGATCGACCTCCTTCGGAGGACGTCGAGGGTTTCCCGCGCGCTCCCGTACCGGTCCGCCGGATCTCGTTCCAGGAGCCGGCCGACGGCCTCCGCCAGCCAGCGCGGGGTGTCGGGTCGGCGCTTCCTCACGTCCTGCGCCCGGGACTGGAGGCGGGCCAGGACCGAACCGAAGGAGGACTCGGCCTTCCACGGCACGTCGCCCGTGAGCAGCTCGAAGAGGAGGACCCCGAAGGCGTAGAGGTCGGAGCGCGCGTCGACGTCGCGCCCGAGCGCCTGCTCGGGGGACATGTAGTCGGCCGTCCCGAGGGCGGTCTCAGTCTCGGTGAGGCGCGTGTCCCCTCCGTCGACGCTGCGGGCGAGGCCGAAGTCGACGATCTTCGCGCCGCCGTCGGGGCCGAGGAGCACGTTCCCGGGCTTCACGTCACGATGGACGATCCCCTGCGCGTGGAGGACCGCGAGCCCCTCGAGGACCTCGATCCCGATGCGGATGGCCTCCTCGACCGGTAACGGCCCCTTCATCCGATCGCGGAGGGAGGGTCCGGGGACGAGCTCCATCGTGAGGAAGGGGCGCCCGGAGTCCACGGCGAGGTCGTGCACCCGGACGAGCCGCGGGCTCGCCACCGAGCGGGCGACGCGGACCTCCCGCCGGAGCCGCGCGATGGCGGATGGCGTGAGCCGGTCGGGGCGCAGGACCTTGAGCGCGACGGCGGAGGCGAGCTCGCGGTCCCAGGCCTCGAAGACGAGGCCGGAGCCCCCGTGGCCGATCAGGCGTCGGAGCTCCCATCGCCCCGCGAGGACGTCGCCGGGCACGGGGGGCGGGAGCGGGCCGAAGGGCTCACGTTCGAGTCCGGAGGTGTCGGTATTGCGCGAGTCCATGCCTTCGAGGCCGCCCCGTCGGCGATGAGCGCAGTCTACTTCCCCGGCAGCTTCACCCGGAACTCGTACAGCCCGTCCTTCCTCTTCTTCATCTCCTCGAGCGCCGGCGTGCAGGAGCACTGCCGCTTCAGGTCGTCGAGGAGCGGCAGGACGTCCGCGGGGCTCGAGGCGGCGCCGGTGACGAGGGTGCCGCCCGCGACGGGCCTGCGCTCGAAGATGACGGCGCGGACGGGGGCAGGCGGCGTCGGGGGCGGGAGCGGCGGGCCGTACGGCGCGGGCGTGGGGGTCGGCTTCGGGCGGAGGCCGAGGATCCGGACCTCCTTCGTGTCCCCCTCGGCGACGGTCACGTTCACGACCTTCGGCTCCCAGCCCGCCTGCTCGACGCGGAGCGTGTAGGTGCCCGCGGGGAGGTCCTCGACGAGGAGCCCCTGCCGGAGCGCGTCCGTGGTGCCGACGGGCGCGTCGTCGAGGAAGACGGAGAGGCCCGGGGCCGCGACGACGCGGATCGCGGAGAAGCCCTTCGGACGGTGGAGGACGCCGTACTTCGGCAGCTCCTCGGCGCGCCCCCCGGGCCCCGCGGCGAGCGCGAGGAGGAAGGCGGCGGCGAGGAGGGTGCGGCGCACGGCCCGATCGTATCGACGCCGGCGCCCGGGGGCGAGGGGAGTCCGGTATCCTCCGCCGTTCCGGCCGCGGGGCCGGGGCGGAGGGATTGAATGCACTGGAAGACGTTCGCGACGGTCTTCGTCACCGTCTTCATCGCGGAGATGGGCGACAAGACGCAGCTGGCGACGCTCCTCTTCTCGGCGGACAAGCAGGTGAGCAAGTGGGCCGTCTTCGCCGGCGCCGCGCTCGCCCTGACGGCGGCCGCGGGGATCGGCGTCCTCGTCGGCTCGCAGCTCGAGCGGTTCATCTCGCCGAAGGTCCTGAAGACCGTCGCGGGGGTCGGCTTCCTCGCGATCGGCGCCTGGACGCTCTTCTCGAAGTAGCCCCCGGCCGGGCGCGCGGCGCGCCCTCACGGTACGATCCCCGGCCGGGGCGGCTCCCCGCGTCGCGCGGGCAGGGCGGCCCCGTCAAGGAGCCGCGTCCCGCATGAGAAAGCCCTCGGCCCTCCTCGCCCTCGCCGCGACCCTCGCCCTCGCCGCACCGGACGCCCCCGCCTGCACGAACATCCTCGTGACGAAGGGCGCCTCGGCCGACGGCTCGACGATGATCACGTACGCGGCCGACAGCCACGAGCTCTACGGCGAGCTCTACTTCACCCCCGCCGGCGCCCACACGTTCGGCGCGATGCGCGAGATCGTCGAGTGGGACACCGGCAAGACGCTCGGCCGGATCCCGCAGGCGGCGGTGACGTACCAGGTCGTCGGCAACATGAACGAGCACCAGCTCGCGATCGGCGAGACGACGTTCGGCGGGCGCAAGGAGCTCGCGGGGCCGTCCGGGATCATCGACTACGGCTCGCTCATGTGGATCGGCCTCGAGCGCGCGAAGACGGCGCGCGAGGCGATCGAGGTGATGACGAAGCTCGTCGACGAGTTCGGCTACGCCTCGACCGGCGAGTCGATCTCCATCGCCGACCCGAACGAGGCGTGGGTCCTCGAGATCATCGGGAAGGGCGAGAAGCAGAAGGGGGCGCTCTGGGTCGCGGTCCGCGTGCCGGACGGGACGATCTCGGCCCACGCGAACCAGGCCCGGATCCGGCAGTTCCCCCTGAACGACCCGAAGAACGCGGTCTACGCGAAGGACGTGATCTCGTTCGCGCGCGAGAAGGGGTGGTTCGCGGGGAAGGACGAGGAGTTCTCGTTCGCCGACGCCTACGCGCCCCTCCGCGGCGGCACGCTCCGGAGCTGCGACGGGCGGGTCTGGAGCGTGTTCCGGCGCGCGGCGCCGTCGCTCAACCTCTCCTCCGACTGGATCCTCGCCGTCCCCGGCGCGAAGCCGATGCCGTGGGCGGTCAAGCCGGACCGGAAGCTCTCGACGAAGGACGTCATGGAGCTGATGCGGGACCACTTCGAGGGGACCGAGCTCGACATGACGAAGGACATCGGCGCCGGGCCGTTCGTCCTGCCGTACCGCTGGCGCCCGATGGGCTTCAAGGTCGACGGCGTCGACTACGTCCACGAGCGGGCGATCTCCACGCAGCAGACGGGCTACTCGTTCGTCGCGCAGCTCCGCTCCTTCCTCCCGAACCCGGTCGGCGGCGTCCTCTGGTTCGGCGTCGACGACACCTACTCCACGGTCTACACGCCGATGTACTGCGGCATCCGCGAGGTGCCGAAGAGCTTCGCCGTCGGGACGGCCGACTTCTCGGCCTTCTCGTGGGACTCGGCTTTCTGGGTCTTCAACTTCGTCACGAACTGGGCCTACTCGCGCTACAGCGACATGATCGTGGACATCCGGAGGGCCCAGGACGAGCTCGAGGGGCGCTTCCTCGCCGAGCAGCCCGAGATCGAGAAGGCGGCGCTGAAGCTCTACGGCGAGTCGCCCGCCGCCGCCCGCGACTACCTGACGACGTACTCGGTCGGCGCGGGCGACATGGTCTTCGCCCGCTGGAAGAAGCTCGGCGAGCACCTCCTCTGGAAGTACATGGACGGCAACGTCCGCGACACGCAGGGGAACGTGACCCACCCGAAGTACCGCGACGAGTGGTACCGGGCGATCGCGAAGGACGGGGGCGACCGGCTGAAGGCGCGCCGCCTCCCCGACGAGCCGAAGCGCCCCGAGTAGCGCGCGCGAAACCCCGGCCGTCCCCGCCCGTATCAGAGGGCGGGTGACAGCCCGTTCCCTCCTCCTCCTTGCCGGGCTGGCCCTCGCGGCCAGCCCGGCGCTCTCTCGCCCCTCCGCGGGGGACGAGCTGCGGGGAGCGGAGATCCGGATCGCGCGCGCCGCTGGGCCGATCTCCGTCGACGGCGACCTCGGCGACGAGGGGTGGAAGGGCCTCGCGCCGGTCGAGACCTTCTACGAGACGAACCCGGGCGACAACGTCCCGCCGAAGGTGAGGACGGTCGGCCGCCTCGCCTACGACGACCGCTTCCTCTACGCCTCGCTCGAGTGCGAGGACCCCGAGCCGGGGCGGATCCGGGCACCCTTCTCCCAGCGCGACGTCCTCGGGGGCGGGACGGACTACGGCGGGATCATCCTCGACACGCGGAACGACGGCCGGACGGCGATCCTCTTCCTCGCCAACCCCCGCGGCATCCAGTACGACGCCGTCACGGACGACGGCAACGAGGACTCCTCGCCCGACTTCTTCTGGGACGCGGCGGGGCGGATCACGGAGAAGGGGTGGAACCTCGAGATCCGGATCCCGTTCTCCTCGCTCCGCTACGAGGGGAAGGACCCGCAGGCCTGGGGGATCCTCCTCTACAGGAACCGCCCCCGCGACTTCCGCTACCAGATGTTCTCCGCCCGCCTCCCGCGCGGGCGGAACTGCTTCATCTGCTCCGAGAACGTCCTCACGGGCCTGACGGGGCTGCCGGCCGGCGGCCACCTCGTCGCGGCGCCCTACGTTTCCGCGTCGCAGGAGACGCTCCCGCGGGCCGACGGGCCCGGGAGCGTCTCGAACCCGGCCGAGCTCGACGCCGGCCTCGACGTGAAGTGGACGCCGTCGGCGACGACGGCGCTCGACGCGACGATCAACCCCGACTTCTCGCAGATCGAGTCGGACGTCGCCCAGATCGGCGTCAACGAGCGTTTCGCCCTCGCCTACCCCGAGAAGCGCCCGTTCTTCCTCGAGGGGGTCGACCTCTTCTCGACGCCGGTCCAGGCCGTCTACACCCGCTCCGTCACCTCGCCCCGCTGGGGGGCGCGCGGGACGGGGAAGATCGACGGGACGAGCTGGACGGCCCTCGTCGCCGAGGACCGGGGCGGCGGGAGCGTCATCCTTCCGGGGCCGGACGGCTCGGGCGTGGCGTACCAGGACTTCCGCTCGCTCGACTTCGTCGGCCGCCTCCGCCACGACCTCGGCCGCTCGTTCGTCTCCCTCCTCGGGGCCGACAAGGAGCTCGAGGGGGGCGGGCACAACCGCGTCTTCGGCCCCGACTTCCGCCTCAACCTGAGCGAGGCCGACACGGTCACCGGGCAGCTCCTCTGGTCGTGGAGCGCGACGCCCGACCGGCCCGACCTCGCCGAGGAGTGGAACGGGCAGTCGCTCTCCGGCCACGGCGCGGACGTCTGGTGGGCCCACTCGACGGAGACGTGGGACTGGGCGGCCGAGTACAAGGACTTTTCCGACGGCTTCCGGGCCGACCTCGGCTTCGTCCCGCAGGTCGGGTTCCGCGAGGGGTACGGCGAGATCGGCCGGACGTCCCACCCGACCGGCTTCGTCTCGCGCCTCCGGGCGTTCTTCTTCGCGGACTACATCGCTGACCGCGACGGAGGGCTCGTCAGCCAGGTCGTCTCGCCGGGGGTCGGCTTCGACACGAAGTACAACGGCTTCGCGCGCTTCGAGCTCCGGAGCGAGAAGGTCCGCGCGGGGGGCGTCGTCCTGCCTCGCCAGAGGGTCGTCTTCCAGATGAACATGGTCCCGTCGAAGACGTTCGCCGGCGTCAGCCTCCAGGGGGCGGTCGGCGAGGAGATCGACTTCGAGGGGGCGCGGCCGGGGCACGGCGGGAAGGTCGCCGCCACGGCCCTCTTCCGGCCCGGCGACCACCTCGAGCTCGACCTCCGGGGCGAGGTCCGCTGGATGAACATCCGCCCCGGCGGGGGGACGGGGAGCCGGCGCCTCTTCACGGCGCACGTCGAGCGGCTCAAGGCGACGTGGACGCTCTCGGCCCGGACCTACGTCCGGCTCATCGGGCAGTACCTCGGCTCGACCCGCGCGACCGACCTCTACGAGGAACCCGGCGAGCCGGAGGAGGGGGCGTTCTCGGCCTCGGCGCTCTTCGCCTGGCGCCTCAACTGGCAGAGCGTCGTCTTCCTCGGGTACGGCGACAGCCGGGCCCTCTCGACGGACGGGGGCCTCCCTCCCGGCAGCCGGCAGCTCTTCCTGAAAGTCTCCTACGCCTTCCAGGGGTGAGCGGCGCGCCCCGTCGTCGTAGACTTCGGACAGCAGATCCCGGTCGTCCCGAGTACGCCGTCGGCCCGCGGGGGCCGGGGAGGTCGCCATGATCGCGCGCGAACGACTCTCGTCCTGCCCGACCTGCAAGGGGAGCGGCCTCGGCGGGAGCTGCGCGCGCTGCAGCGGCCTCGGGCGGATCCGTTTCCAGGGGAACGAGGAGCAGTGGATCGTCTGCGGCTACTGCCGGGGGACCGGGACGGTCGACTGCCCCCGCTGCCGCCGCGAGGGGCGCCTCCACTTCTACGCCTTCCACTGCCCTCGCTGCGGCTTCGTCGGCCCCGAGTCCGAGGGGACGATGGACGAGCTCTACGCCGACCTCTGCCCGAAGTGCGGGGCGTTCTGACGGTCAGCCGGCGAGCCTCTCCGCGCGGGCGAGGACGGTGTCGCCCACCATCCGCGCCGCCTCGTCGACCGGCGTCCGGTCGACGTTGACGACGAGGTTGTAGAGGAGCGGGTCGGAGACGTCGACCTGGAAGTAGCGGCGGAGGAAGCGGCGCCGCGCCTTGTCCTCCGCCTCGATCCAGGCCTGCGCCTTCTTCCGGGTCATCCCCTGGAGCTCGGAGATGTGGGTGACCCGGCTCTCGAGCGAGGCGACGAGGCGGACGTGGAACGCCTCGGGGCGCTGGCCGAGGATGACGTTGGCGCCGCGACCGACGACGACGACGTTCCCCATCTCGGCGAGCCTGAGGATCGTCTCGACGACCTCCTGCATCGGGCGCCAGGTCGGCCGGTGGAGGCCGAGGAGCTCCTCGATGACGAAGGAGACGCCCGAGAGGTGGTCCTCGGGCGACCAGTGGGCGAGGCGGTCGGGGAGGTCCTCGCTCTCGAGGATCTTGTCGACGAGCTCACGGTCGACGACGGCCCACGGGCCGCGCCCTTTCGGCTGGGCCTTCTCCAGGTAGGCGCTGAGCACCTCGGCGAAGGTGTTCGCCCCGGAGCCGGGCTCGCGGGAGACGGTGACGACCGGCCGCCGGCGCTCCCGGGCCTTCGGCGGGCCCTTGGGCGAGGCGCCGAGCTGGGCGGCGACGAAAGCGAGGGCCTTCTCCTCGGACGACGCGAGGGACATGGCGGACCTCCTTGCCGGGCCTCGAAAGAACGCTCTGTGCCGCCAGTCTAACCCCGGCATCGACGTTCCCGGGGAGGGGGACCGCCCATTGCTGCGCCGCGGCGGATATGATCGCGGACCGATCCCGACCCGATTCCCGAAGGACACCCCGGAGGAAGGAGCAGAGGCGGATGAAGTACGAAGGGCAGGCCATCCAGACCGTCCCGCTGGACGGGGGCTTCGTCGAGCTGCGGTTCGACCTGAAAGGCGACTCCGTCAACAAGTTCAACGGCCTGACGCTCGGCGAGCTGAAGGAGGTCGTCGCCGGCCTCGCCGCCGCGCCGCCGAAGGGGCTCCTCGTCACGAGCGGCAAGGACGTCTTCATCGTCGGGGCCGACGTCACGGAGTTCCTGACGCACTTCAGGAGGAGCGAGGAGGAGCTCGCGGCCTGGCTCCTCGACACCGACGCGACGTTCAACGCCCTCGAGGACCTGCCGTGCCCGTCCGTCGTCGCGATCAACGGCTTCTGCCTCGGCGGCGGCTTCGAGCTCGCGCTCTCGGCCCACTTCCGCGTCGCCTCCACCGCGGCGAAGGTCGGCGTCCCCGAGACGAAGCTCGGGATCTTCCCCGGCTGGGGCGGCACCGTCCGCCTCTCGCGGATGTGCGGGGCCGACAACGCGATCGAGTGGATCGCCACGGGCGAGCAGTACCCCGCGGCGGACGGCCTGAAGATCGGCGCCGTCGACGCCGTCTGCGAGCCGGGGAAGCTCCGCGAGGTGGCCCTCCGGATGCTCGCCGACGCCGCCGACGGGAAGCTCGACTGGAAGGCCCGGCGCGACGAGAAGAAGGCGCCGCTTCCGCTCAACAAGGTCGAGGCGGGGATGGTCTTCGAGGGAGGCAAGGCGTTCGTCGGCGGGAAGGCCGGCCCGAACTACCCGTCCCCCGTCGCCGCGATCGAGGCGATGCAGAAGGGCGCGGCGCTCGGCCGCGACGAGGCGCTCAAGATCGAGGCCGCCACCTTCGCGCGAATCGCGAAGACCCCGACGGCCCACGGCCTCGTCTCCGTCTTCCTCGGCGACCAGCTCGTCAAGAAGCTCGCGAAGAAGGCGTCGGGCGGCGCGAAGCCGGTGCAGCGCGCGGCCGTCCTCGGGGCCGGGATCATGGGGGGCGGCATCGCCTACCAGTCGGCCTCGCGGGGGGTCCCGATCCTGATGAAGGACATCGCCCCGAAGGCGCTCGAGCTCGGGATGGGCGAGGCGGCCAAGCTCCTCGAGAAGCAGGTCGAGCGCGGGAAGATGACCGCCGGGAAGATGGCGCAGGTCCTCGCGGGGATCACGCCGACCCTCTCCTACGGCGACTTCGGCGCCGTCGACGTCGTCGTCGAGGCGGTCGTCGAGAACGAGAAGGTCAAGAAGTCGGTCCTCGCCGACCTCGAGAAGGCCGTGAAGCCGGGGACGATCCTGGCGTCGAACACCTCGACGATCTCGATCACCCGCCTCGCCGAGGCGCTTCAGGCCCCCGAGAACTTCTGCGGGATGCACTTCTTCAACCCCGTTCCGCGGATGCCTCTCGTCGAGGTGATCCGCGGCGCGAAGTCGAGCCCGGAGGCGATCGCGACGACGGTCGCGTACGCGACGGCGATGGGGAAGACGCCGATCGTCGTCGGCGACTGCGCGGGCTTCCTCGTGAACCGCGTCCTCTTCCCCTACTTCTCCGGCTTCGAGGCGCTCCTCCTCGACGGCGTCGACTACAAGCGGGTCGACAAGGTGATGGAGAAGTGGGGCTGGCCGATGGGCCCGGCCCTCCTCCTCGACGTCGTCGGCATCGACACGGGCGTCCACGCCGACAAGGTGATGGCCGCGGCCTTCCCCGACCGGATGTCCCACGAGGGGGAGAGCGCGATCGAGAAGATGGTCGCCGCCCAGCGCTTCGGCCAGAAGAACGGGAAGGGCTTCTACGCGTGGGAGCCGCAGAAGAAGGGGGCTCCGAAGAAGAGCGTCGACCCGTTCACCGAGGAGGCGATGAAGGCGCACGCGAAGGCCTCGCCCGAGGTCTCGGACGCCGAGATCGTCGAGCGGATGATGCTGCCGATGCTCCTCGAGTGCTCGCGCTGCCTCGAGGACGGCATCGTCGCCACGCCGACCGAGGTCGACATCGCCCTCGTCTACGGCCTCGGCTTCCCGCCCTTCCGCGGCGGGATCTTCCGCTGGGCCGACGCCACGGGCGCGAAGGCGCTCCTCGCGGCCGCGGAGAAGCACGCGGCGCTCGGCGCCCTCTACGCCCCCACCGAGCAGCTGAAGGGCCTCGCCGCCGCCGGCCGGGGCTTCCACGGAGAGTGATGAGATGAAAGACGTCGTCATCGTCGATGCCGTCCGCACCCCGATGGGCCGCTCCAAGGGCGGCATGTTCCGGAACGTGAGGGCCGAGACGCTCTCGGCCGAGGTCATCAAGGCGCTCCTCTCGCGAAACCCCGAGGTGAACCCCGCGGAGGTCGACGACGTGGTCTGGGGCTGCGTCCAGCAGACGCTCGAGCAGGCCTACAACGTCGCCCGCTTCGCCCAGCTCATGACGCCGATCCCGAAGCAGGTCCCGGCGCAGACGATCAACCGCCTCTGCGGGTCGTCGATGACGGCCCTCCACTCGGCCGCGATGGCGATCATGGCGGGCTACGGCGACCTCTTCGTCGTCGGCGGCGTCGAGCACATGGGGCACGTCCCGATGACGCACGGCGTCGACTTCGGCCCGCAGAACGCCAAGCGGAACGCGAAGGCGGCCGGCGCGATGGGGCTGACGGCCGAGTACCTCGGGCGGCTCCACGGGATCACGCGCGAGCAGCAGGACGCCTTCGCGTACCGCTCGCACATGCGGGCCTGGCAGGCGACGCAGTCCGGCGGCTTTGCGGCCGAGATCGCCCCGCTCGAGGGGCACGACGAGGACGGGGCGCTGAAGCGCTTCGACTTCGACGAGGTCATCCGCCCCGAGACGACGCTCGAGGGCCTCGCCAAGCTCAAGCCCGCCTTCGACCCGAAGAGCGGGACGATCACCGCCGGGAACTCCTCGGCGATCTCCGACGGGGCGGCGGCGCTCCTCGTCATGTCGGCCGAGAAGGCGAAGGAGCTCGGCAAGCAGCCGATGGCGCGGATCCGCTCGATGTCGGCCGCCGGCTGCGACCCGTCGATCATGGGCTACGGCCCCGTCCCGGCCGTGAAGAAGGCCTTCGCCCGGATCGGGATGAAGGCGGGCGACGTCGACCTCTGGGAGCTGAACGAGGCCTTCGCGGCGCAGTCGCTCCCGGTGATCAAGGACCTCGGCCTCCTCGACGTCATGGAGGAGAAGGTCAACGTGCACGGCGGCGCGATCGCCCTCGGGCACCCGCTCGGCTGCTCGGGCGCCCGCATCGTGACGACGCTCCTCCACGCCATGAAGGCGAAGGGGGCGACGACGGGGGTCGCCACGATGTGCATCGGCTTCGGCCAGGGCGTGGCGACGGT
>JBDIBE010000072.1:0-11966 GCA_039812785.1 Thermoanaerobaculia bacterium
AGAGGCTCGCGTGCAGCGCCTGCCACGCGGCCTGGGCGCCGACGTGCGACAGCTGCCACACGCGCTTCGAGCCGGCCGGGACGCAGTGGGACTTCGCGAAGGCCGCGGAGGCGAAGGGCCGCTGGGTCGAGAGCTCCGACGGCTACGCCGCGCGGGAGCCGGCGCTCGCCGTCCGCGCCGACGGCAGGATCGCCCCGGCCGTCCCCGGGATGGCGATGGAGCTCGACGCGACGGCCGCCGGCGGCGCGCGGCTCTCCCGGGACCTCTGGTCCTCCTATGACCCGCACTCGACCGGGAAGAAGGCGCGCACCTGCGCGAGCTGCCACGCCTCGCCCCGTGCCACCGGTCCGGGCACGCGCGTCGGCCAGCGCTCGCTCGACGCGAAGGAGCTCGCCCGCGTCGCCGCGGTCGGCCCCTGCCTTCCCTGCCACGCGAAGGCGTCCGACCCGGTTTGGCGCGACTTCGCCTCCTCGCGCGAGAGGCTCGCACGGGGCGGCGCGCGGTGCGCGTTCCGGGGCGGCCGCCGGCCCGGCGCATCCGGGCTTTGAGTCCGGCATCCCGGCGTCTATCCTCGGTGCCGCTTCGGTCCTCCATCCGCTCCCGCCGCGACGAGGAGACCGCATGACCGACCGCCCCTCTCCGCCGCTCGACGATCCGCCGGACGGCGCCTCGCGTCGGGCCGCGCTCCCGGGCTTGTCGGACACCGGGAAGCTCCGGATCCTGTCCGCCCTCGAGATCGAGGCGGCGCGCAGCGAGACGGCGCGGACCCAGGAGGCGCTGAAGGAGAGCGAGGCCCGCTTCCGGGCCCTCTTCGAGAGCAGCCCCGACGGCATCTTCATCACCGACCCCGACACTCTCGAGATCCTCGACTGCAACGCCAAGGCGTGCGCGATGAACGGGTACTCCCGCGAGGAGCTCGTCGGGCAGAGCATCAACCTGCTGCACCCGGCCGAGATCCGCGAGCAGACGAAGGGGGGAACGGAGGGGCGCGCTCACTTCGTCGAGCAGCTGCGCGCCAGAGGCGTCATCACCGTCGAGTCGGTCCACGTGCGCAAGGACGGGTCCCGCTTCCCGATGGAGACCTCGATGTGCCTCCTCGAGCTCGACGGCCGCGACGTCGTGATGGGGATCGACCGGGACATCAGCGAGCGGCGCGGAGCGGAGGAAGAGCTCGCCCGCTACCGCGAGCACCTCGAGGAGCTCGTCGCCTCGCGCACCGCCGAGCTCGCCGTCGAGAGGGACCGGGCCGAGGCGGCCGACCGCCTCAAGTCGGCCTTCCTCGCGACGATGTCCCACGAGCTCCGGACCCCCCTCAACTCGATCATCGGGTTCACCGGCGTCCTCCTGAAGGGGCTGGGAGGGCCGCTGACCGAGGAGCAGTCGCGGCAGCTCGGGATGGTGAAGGCGAGCGCCCATCACCTCCTCGCCCTGATCAACGACGTGCTCGACCTCTCCAAGATCGAGGCGGGCCAGCTCCAGGTCGCGTACGCGCCGTTCGAGATCCGCGCGGCGGTCGAGCAGTGCGCCCGGGCGCTCGCCCCGGCGGCCGGGAAGAAGGGGCTCGCCCTCGTCGCGGAGGTCGACCCCGGCGCCGGGACGATCGTGAGCGACCGCCGGCGCGTGGAGCAGGTCCTCTTGAACCTCCTCTCGAACGCCGTGAAGTTCACCGAGGCCGGGAGCGTGACGGTGAGCTGCGTGCGGGAAGGCGCGTGGATCGTCACGCGCGTTCGGGACACCGGTATCGGCATCGCCCCGGAAGAGCTGCCGAAGCTGTTCCGCCCCTTCCGGCAGCTCGAGTCGGGCCTCACACGACGCTACGAGGGGACCGGGCTCGGGCTCTCGATCTGCCGCCGGCTCGTCGAGATGCTGGGGGGCGAGATCGCCGTCGAGAGCGCCCCCGGGAGGGGCAGCACGTTCCGCGTCCGCCTCCCCGCGGGGCCGGAGCCGGACGGAGGCGGAATGGAGGGACGATGAACGGCAGAGTCCTGGTCGTCGAGGACAACGAGCAGAACCTCTACCTCGTCCGGTTCCTCCTCGAAGGGGCGGGCTGGACGGTCGTGGCCGCGACCGACGGCCCCCGCGCCCTCGAGGAGGCGCGCTCCGGGCCGTTCCGGCTCGTCCTGCTCGATATCCAGCTCCCCGGCATGGACGGGCACACCGTCGCCCGGGAGCTCCGCCGGATCCCGGCGCTCGACGGCGTCCCGATCGTGGCCGTCACGTCTTACGCGATGCTCGGAGACCGGGAGCGATGCCTCGAGGCCGGCTGCACCGGCTACATCGAGAAGCCGATCAACCCCGACACGTTCCTCGACGAGGTGGAGGGCTTTGCGCGGCCTGAGGAGCGCGGATGACGCGCGTCCTCGTCGTCGACGACGACGCGCAGAACCGGTACCTGCTCGAGGTCCTCCTCGCCGGGGAAGGCATGGAGGTCGAGTCGGTCGCGAACGGCCGCGCGGCGCTCGCCGCCGCGCGGGCCCGCACGCCCGACCTCGTCATCTCCGACATCCTGATGCCCGAGATGGACGGCTTCCTCCTCTGCCGCGCGATGAAGGCCGACGCCGCCCTGCGGCCCGTCCCGTTCGTCTTCTACACCGCGACCTACACCGAGCCCGAGGACGAGAGGGTCGCCCTCGAGGCGGGCGGCGACCTCTTCCTGCGCAAGCCGGCCGAGCCCGACGAGCTCCTCGCCGAGGTCCGGCGGCTCCTCGGAGCGACGGCGCGAAGGGCCGACGACCCGCGCGACCGAGGCCTCGCCGAGGAGGTCGCGTTCCTCGCCCGCCACGACCAGGCCCTCGCCCGCAAGCTCGAGAAGAAGCACCAGGAGCTCCAGGAGAGCGAGGCCCGGTACCGGAGCTACTTCGAGGGCTCCCCCGTCGCGATCCTCGTGACGGACGACGACGGCCGGCTCCTCGACGCGAATCCCGCCGTGCGATCGCTCTCCGGGTACGACGCCAGCGAGCTCCTCGGGGCGAACCTCTCCCTCCTCCTCGGCGAGGGCGGCGGCGAGGCACAGCTTCGCCTGACCGCGACCTCGCCCTTCGCGCCGGCCCGGACGAGCGCCTGGAGCCTGCGGCGAAAGGACGAGGCCGTCCGGCAGGTCTCGGTCACGGCGATCCGCCTGGGGAGCGGCCGCGTCCTGGCGTTCTGCGAGGACGAGACGGGGCGGGTCCTGGCCGAGGAAGCCGTCCGCCGGGCGAACGCCGAGCTCGAGACGCGGGTCCGGGAGAGGACCGCCCAGCTCGAGCACCTCAACCAGGAGCTGGAGGCCTTCACCGCCTCCGTCTCCCACGACCTCCGGGCGCCGCTGCGCGCCCTCGACGGCTACGCGGCGCTCCTCGAGGAGGAGGTCGAGGGCGGCGCCGAGTCGGACTGCCGCCGCCACGTCGACGCCATCAGGCAGAACGTCCGTCGGATGTCGCGGCTCGTCGAGAGCCTCCTCGCCCTCTCTCGGGCCGGCCGTCAGCCGCTCCGGACCGGGCCGATCGACATGGACTCTCTCGTCCGGTCGCTGCTCGGCGAGCTCCTCCCGGTGGAGGCCCGGGAACGGACCGAGGTCGTCCTCCGTCCGCTCCCCTCCGCCACGGGCGACGAGAGCCTCGTCCGCCAGGTCTTCGCGAACCTCCTCGGGAACGCCCTGAAGTTCACCGCCCGACAGCCGCGCCGGCGGATCGAGGTCGGCTCCCGCACGGACGGCGATCGGACGTTCTGGTACGTGAAGGACGACGGGATCGGCTTCGACCCGGCGGACGCGGAGAGGATCTTCCTGGCTTTCGAGCGGCTCCACCGGGACGACGCCGTCGAGGGGAGCGGCGTCGGGCTCGCGATCGTCCGGCGCATCGTCGAGCGGCACGGCGGCGCGGTCCGGGCGGAGACCTCGCCCGGCGCCGGCGCGACCTTCTCCTTCTCGCTCGGCGACGGCCCGGCCTGACCGGACGCCCGCGGCGGCCCGCGCCGGGGCCGTTTCGGGGAGCTATGCGGCGCCCGCGTTCCGCCAGTAGCGCACCAGCCCGGTCACGTTCATCGCGAACGGGAGGGCGTGGCGGTAGGCCTCGACGCCCTCCGGGGAGACGCCCTTCGCGAGGAGGCGGCCCGCGACCCACTCCTCGAACTCCGGGACGATCGCGGCCTCGTCCTTTCCCTCGTCCATCCGCTCCTTCACCCACCCCACCCAGGCCGAGAGCTCCTCCTCGAGCGCGTCGAGGTGCGCCCCGGCGTCTTCGAAGCGGTCGAAGTGCGTCGGGTAGAGGGCAGAGGGCCTCGCCTCACGGAGGCGCGCGAGCGAGGCCCGCCACGCGGGGAGGTCGATGTCGGGAGGAGGCGTCGGCGGAAGGACCGGTCCGCCCGCGACGCGCACGCCGCCGACGTCGCCCGTGAAGGCGACGCCGTCGACGAGGTAGGCGTTGTGGTGGATCGCATGGCCGGGCGTCGCGAGGACGCGCACCTCCGCCCCGCCGACGCGGACGGTCTCGCCGTCCTCCGTCGCGCGCAGGCGCTCGGGCGCGATCGGCTCGAGCGTCCCCCAGAGCTCGTCCATCCTCTCCCGGTAGATCCTCCTCGCCGAGGCGAGGAGCTTCGAAGGATCGGCGAGGTGGGGCGCCCCCTTCGGGTGGACGAAGACCCTCGCCCCCTCCCGCGCCATCTTCCAGGCGGCGCCGCCGTGGTCGAGGTGGATGTGGGTGAGGAAGACGCTCCTCACGTCGCGCGGGGCGAGGCCGTGCCGGGCGAGGCCGGCGACGAGGCGCGGGAACGTCGCGTCGGGCCCGGTCTCGACGAGCGCGGCCTCCCCGTTCGACTCGAGGAGGTACGCCGCGGTCGTCCCTGCCGAGCCGTGGTGCAGATCGATCGTGTGGATCCTCATCGCTCCCCCTCCGTCCCCGCCGCGAAGGCGGCGATCTCCCCGATCTCCTCCGCCGCGAGGCGGAACGTCGCGGCCCCCGCGACGCCCGCGAGCTGCCCGGGGCTCCTGAGGCCGACGATCGCCCCGGTCACGGCGGGGCTCCGGAGGCACCAGGCGATCGCGACCTCCCCCGCCGTCCGGCCGTGACGGGCGCCGATCTCGCCGAGCTTCGCGGCGAGCGCGAGGTTCCGCGTCAGGCGCGGCTCGAGGAAGTCGGGGTGGCGCGACCGCAGGTCGTCCGCCGGGAACGCGGCGATCCGCTCGCGCGTCATCTTCCCGGAGAGGAGGCCGAGCTTCATCGGGCTGTAGACGATCGTCCCGATGCCGTGCGCCGCGCAGTACGGCAGGAGCTCGCGCTCCGACTCGGGCGAGACGACCGAGTAGGGCGGCTGGAGCGAGGCGACCGGGCCGAGGCGCGCGATCCGCTCGAGCTGGGGCACGGTCGCGTTCGAGATGCCGGCCCAGCGGACCTTCCCCTCCTCGCGGAGGCGGAGCATCGCCTCCCACCCCTCCTCGAGGTCCTCGTCGGGCTCGGCGCGGTGGATCTGGTAGAGGTCGATCGCCTCGACGCGCAGGCGCTTCAGGCTCGCCTCGCACTCCTCGCGGATCGACACCCTCTTCAGGCTCCCGCGGATCACGCCGTCCGCCCCCGCGCGCCGGGAGCACTTCGTGAAGACGTACGGCCTCGGCGAGACCCCCTCGAGGGCCCTCGCGACGACCTCCTCGGAGTGCCCGAGCCCGTAGACGGCGGCCGTGTCGATCCAGTTCCAGCCGGCGTCGAGGGCGGCGCGGATCGCAGCGACCGATTCCGCGTCGTCCTGCGGCCCCCAGGCGAACGGCCAGCCGCCGCCCCCCATCGCCCAGGCGCCCACGCCGAGGGGCGTGATCCGAAGGTCGCTCCCGCCGAGCGGGCGAGTCTCCATGGCGAATCCCTCCGTCGGGGCCCGGTCGCGCCCCGCGTCCCCCGCTACTGTACCGGAGCGGCCCGGCGCTTGACGCCGTCCCTTCCGCGGTCTTACGTTGGGCCGATCCGGACTCGACCCGGCGCCAGCGAGGCTCGATGAAGAAGCTCTCCGACTGCCGCGTCCTGATCGTCGACGACGTGCGGTCCAACGTGCAGCTCCTGACCGAGGCGCTGAAGGGCGACTACCGCCTCAGCGCGGCGCTCGACGGCGAGACCGCCCTCAAGGTCGTCCGCGCGAACCCGCCCGACCTCGTCCTGCTCGACATCGTCATGCCCGGGATGGACGGCTTCGGCGTCCTCGAGAGGCTCCGCTCCGACCCGTCGACGCACGAGCTGCCGGTCATGATCCTCTCCTCGCGCGAGGACGTCGACGGGAAGGCGAAGGGCTTCGAGCTCGGCGCGAACGACTACCTGACCAAGCCGTTCGAGATCGTCGAGGTGAAGGCGCGCGTCCGCTCGCTCCTGAAGGCCAAGGCGTACTCCGACGCGGTGAAGGCGGCCTTCGAGCGCGACCTCTCGATCGCGAGGCAGATCCAGCTCGGCATCCTCCCGACCGACCTGACCGCCTGCACCGAGGGGACGGGCCTCGACGTCCACGCGATCCTCGAGCCGGCGCAGCAGGTGGGGGGCGACCTCTACCTCGCGCTCCGGACCGCGCCCGACCGCGTCTTCCTTGCCGTCGGCGACGTCTCGGGGAAGGGGATCCCGGCCTCCCTTTTCATGGCCGTCACGATGACGCTCCTCCGCTCCCTCGCCCGCGAGCACCGCGACCCCGAGACGGTCCTCGCCCGGCTCAACGAGGAGCTCGAGGCGACGAACCGCGGGCAGCTCTTCGTGACGCTCGTCTGCAGCGTCTTCGACCTCCGGACGGGCCGGGTCCGCGTCGCGAACGCGGGCCACCCCTCCCCCGTCCTCGTCTCGGCGGACGGCGCGCCGCGCGTCCCGTTCCCGGCGTCGGGGACGGTCGCCGGGCTCTTCGCCGACGCGGCGTACACCGCCTCGGAGGAGGAGCTCGCGCCCGGGGACACGCTCGTCTACTACACCGACGGCGTCTCGGAGGCGACGGACGCGAAAGACGAGCAGTACGGCGAGGAGCGGATCGTCGCCGGCCTCCTGGAGAGGCCGCGGTCGAGCGCGCGGGAGATCGCCGAGGGGCTCTTCGCGGGCGTGAAGCGCCACGCGGGGGCCGGCCCCGCCTCGGACGACATCACCGTCGTCGCGGTCCGCCGCAGGCCCGCCTGAAGCCCCGCCTCAGGCCGGGACGAGCGCCTTCCCGCGCGCCGCCTCCTCGAGGCGCGCGCGCGCCTCGTCGAAGCGGAAGCCGTCGATCTCCTCGGCGAAGAGGCGGAACGACTCCCGCGGCATCACCCAGCGGAACACCTCCCGGTCCGCCTCGAGGAGGTCCTGGGAGGCGGCGTCGAAGGCGGCGAGGGCGCCGAGCATCCTCGTCACGGCCGACCGTGCCCGCTCCTCGCCCGGCTCCGCCGGCGGCTCGTCCGGCTCGGGAGCGGGGGCCTCGTCGGGGAAGACCGCCCGGATCGACGCGACGAGGGCCGCGAGGCGGGAACGGAACGCACCGAGGAGCGCCTCGACCTCGAACGCCGGGCGCCCCGCGGCGACCGCGCGCTCGAGGGCGGCCGCGGTCTCCTGCATGGCGTGTGCCCCGAGGCTCCCGGCGACCCCTTTCACCGTGTGGGCGAGCCGCTCGGCGAGGGCCTTCTCGCCCGCGGCGAGCGCGGCGGCGACCTCGTCCGCCGCGGGGCCCTGAGCCCTCACGAGCTCCCGGAGCAGCTTCTCGTAGAGCGGGCGGTTCCCGCCGACGCGATGGAGGCCGTCCTTCACGTCGACCCCGGCGAGCGCCGGGAACTCCGCGGGTGGCGTCGAGGCGCGCTTCGGCGGCTCGACCGCCGCCCCCTCTGCCGGCCGCCAGTGCCGTCGCAGCGTCTCGAGAAGGGCGGCCGGGTCGATCGGCTTGGCGACGTGGTCCGTCATCCCCGATGCGAAGCAGCGCTGACGCTCCTCGAGCGTCGCGTGGGCCGTCATCGCGACGATCGGGAGCTCCGCGAGGCGCGGCTCCGACCGGATCCTCCGGGTCGCCTGGAAGCCGTCCATCCCGGGCATCTGAAGGTCCATCAGGACGACGTCGTAGGGCGGCGGGAACGAGGCGAGCGCCTTCTCCGCCGCCTCCCGGCCGTCCCCGGCGACGTCCACCGAGGCGCCCGCCCCCTCGAGCAGCTCGACCGCGATCTGCTGGTTGATCTCGTTGTCCTCGGCGAGGAGGACCCGGAGCCCCCCCAGGAAGGACGCGTCGCCGCCGCTCGCGGGGCCCGCGGCCTCCGCCTGCGGGGCGAAGACCGCCGAGAGGACGTCGACGAGCATCGACTTCGTCACCGGCTTGAGGAGGAAGCCGTCGACGCCCAGCTCCTCGGCCTCCTCGCGGACCTCGTCGCGGCCGAACGCCGTCACGACGACGACCGCGGGCTGGCGCCGGAGAGACGCGTCGGCCCGGATCGCCCGCATCGCCTCGAGCCCGTCCATCCCCGGCATCCGCCAGTCCATGAAGACGAGGTCGTACGGCTCGTCGGCGTCGCGCTCGCGGACCGCCGCGATCGCCTCGGGCCCGGAGCCGGCCGCGTCGACCCGCGAGGCGAACGTCGAGACCGACTCGGCGAGGATCTCGCGCGCCGCGGCGTTGTCGTCGACGACGAGGGCCCGGAGCCCGCCGAAGCGCACCGGCGCGGCCCGCCCGGGCGCCTCGCCCTCGCCGACGCCGAGCCGGAGGGCGAAGCTGAACGTGCTCCCCTCGCCGGGCACCGTCTCGAGGCGGATCGCCCCGCCCATCAGCTCCACGAGCCGGCGGCAGATCGTCAGGCCGAGCCCCGTGCCGCCATGCCGGCGCGTCGTCGAGGCGTCGGCCTGCGTGAAGGGGCGGAAGAGCCTCTCCGCCTGCTCCCTCGTCATGCCGATGCCGGTGTCGCTCACCGCGAAGAGGAGCCGGGCCTCGGCGCCCGTCCGCTCGAGGAGGCCGATCTCGAGCCGGACCTCGCCGCTCTCCGTGAACTTGACCGCGTTGTTGACGAGGTTCGTCAGGACCTGGCCGAGGCGGAGCGGGTCGCCGAGGAGGTGGTCCGGGACGTCGGGCGAGACGTGGGCGAGGAACTCCAGCCCCTTCTCGTGCGCCTTCTGCGCGGTGAGCGTCGTGACGGTGCCGAGGACCTCGTCGAGCCGGAAGCCCGTCTCCTCGATCTCGAGCTTCCCCGCCTCGATCTTCGAGAAGTCGAGGATGTCGTTGATGACGCCGAGGAGGGACGTCCCCGCGTCGTGGACCTTCGCGACGTAGTCGCGCTGCTTCGGCGTGAGCTGGGTCCGGAGCGCGAGGTGCGAGAGGCCGATGATGGCGTTCATCGGCGTCCGGATCTCGTGGCTCATGTTCGCGAGGAACTCCGACTTGGCGCGCGTCGCCTCCTCGGCCGCCTCCTTGGCCGCGACGAGCTCGCGCTCGAGCCGCTTGCGCTCCGTGATGTCCGTGAAGAGCGCGAAGGAGCCGACCTTCGCGCCGTTCTCGTCGTGGAGGGGCGTGGCGTTCACGTGGCACGGCACGAGGGAACCGTCGGGGCGCGTGAGGGCGACTTCGTACGTGCTCGACTCACCCCGGGCCCTCCGCGCGACGTTCTCCCGGAAGACCCTCCCGTTCGCCTCGTCGGTGAACTCGTAGATCGTCCGCCCGAGGACCTCCTCCCGCGGGCGGCCGAGGATCCGGCAGAGGGCGGGGTTCACGTCGACGGTCGCCGCGCCGTTGTCGATGAGCCAGAAGCCCTCCTGCGTCGTCTCGAGGATCCGGCGCAGCTTCCTCTCGCCGGCCGCGAGCGCGGCCTCGAACTCCTTCCGCTCGGTCAGGTCGAAGATCGTCGCGAGGATCACCGGGCGGCCGTCGAGAGAGGCGGCGCTGAGCGCCACGTCCGCCGGGAAAGGCTCGCCCGACTTCCGCCGGTGGGTCCACTCGAAGCGGAGGATGCCGCTCTCCCGCGCCTCGGCGACGAGCCGCGCCGCCGCGTCGCGGGAAGGCCGGCCGTCCGGCTGGAGCTCCGGGGAGACGTCGGCGGGCGTCAGGCCGACGAGCTCCCCGGCGTCGTCGTAGCCGAACATCCACGCCGCCGCGTCGTTCGCGTGGCGGAAGCCGCTGTCGTCGAGGAAGAGGATGGCTTCCTGCGGCGCGTTGAAGACGGCCTTCAGGACCTCCTCCCGGCGAGCCCTCCGCGTGACGTCGCGGAAGGTGACGACCGCGCCCGAGACGCGGCCCCCTTCGAAAAGAGGCGTCGCGCCGTACTCCGCGGGGAAGGAGGTCCCGTCCTTCCGGAAGAGCGCCTCGCCTTCGACGTGAGCCGTCTCCCCGTGGAGGAACGCCGCGCGCATCGGGCAGTCGTCCCCGGCGTGCGCGCTCCCGTCGGCGTGGCCGTGGCGGACGAGGTCGTGCACCGGGGCACCAGCCAGCTCCTCCGCGGTGAAGCCGAGCATCCGGCAGGCGGCGGCGTTCGCGAGCTCGATCCGGCCCTCCGCGTCGACCGCGAGGATGCCGTCGAAGGCCGACTCGAGAAGCAGCCGGAGACGTTCCTCGCCGAAGGATCCCCGGACGGCGCTCCCTTGCTCCGTCATCCGTTCACACCCTTCCGTGCTCCCGTCCGCTACGGTACACCCGCGGGAGGAGGGGGACGAGCCGGAATCGCCCCCGGGCCCGCCCTCCCCCGTCAGGCCGGAAGGGCCTTCTCGATCTCCTTCTCGAGGCTTTCCGGGGTCTCGTTCGGCGCGTAGCGGGTCACCTTCGCCCCGTCGCCCTCCACGAGGAACTTCGTGAAGTTCCACTTGACCGCCTCGGTCCCGAGGAGCCCCGGGGCCGCCTTCTTCAGCAGCCTGTAGAGAGGGTGCGTCCCGTCCCCGTTCACGTCCACCTTCGCGAACATCGGGAAGGTGACCTCGTACTTCAGCGAGCAGAAGCTCCGGATCTCCTCCTCGTTCCCCGGCTCCTGGTGCCCGAACTGGTCGCACGGGAAGCCGAGGACGACGAGGCCTCGCTTCCCGAACTTCCGCCAGAGGGCCTCGAGCCCGGCGTACTGCGGCGTGAACCCGCACTTGCTCGCGACGTTCACGACGAGGAGCGTCTTCCCGGCGTACGCCGAGAGCTTCTTCGTCTTCCCGTCGATCGTCTTCACCTCGATGTCGTGGAGGCTGCTCATTCGTTCTTCTCCGCCGGGGAGGTTACGCCGGACGGCCCGCGCCCGGATCTCGCCCCCGGCCCCGTGCTACGTTTCCCCCGCGAGGGGCCGCGGGGCGAGCCCCCCCAGGAGGACTTCCATGGAGAAGCGCCCGCTCGGCACGCAGGGCCTCGTCGTTTCCGCCCAGGGCCTCGGCTGCATGGGGATGTCGGAGTTCTACGCCGGCCGCGACGACGCCGAGTCGACCGCGACGATCCACCGCGCCCTCGACCTCGGCGTCACCTTCCTCGACACGGCCGACATGTACGGGCCGCACACGAACGAGGCCCTCGTCGGCAGGGCGATCCGGGGCCGGCGGGAGGAGGTCGTCCTCGCGACGAAGTTCGGGAACGTCCGCGGAGCCGACGGCGCCTTCCTCGGCGTGAACGGGAGGCCCGAGTACGTCCGCTCGGCGTGCGACGCCTCTCTCGCGCGCCTCGGCGTCGACGTCATCGACCTCTACTACCAGCACCGCGTCGACCGGACCGTCCCGATCGAGGAGACGGTCGGCGCGATGTCGGAGCTGGTCACGGCCGGCAAGGTCCGCTTCCTCGGCCTCTCCGAGGCCTCCCCCGCGACGATCCGGCGGGCGCACGCCGTTCACCCGATCTCCGCGCTCCAGACCGAGTACTCGCTCTGGACGCGCGACCCGGAGGAGGGCGTCCTTCCCGCCTGCCGCGAGCTCGGCATCGGCTTCGTCCCCTACAGCCCGCTCGGGCGCGGCTTTCTTACCGGGCGCTTCCGGCGCCTCGAGGACCTCCCGGAGGACGACTACCGCCGCTACCACCCGCGATTCACGGGCGAGAACTTCCGGAAGAACCTCGACGTCGTCGCGAAGGTGGAGGAGATCGCCCGC